>CAIZXK010000094.1 GCA_903936865.1 uncultured Bacteroidales bacterium
AATTTTTCCGATAAAACCTTGCTGCGAAATTATTATAGTTACCGTCTATATAGAAAAATGGAAAAATATGATGAGGTTTTAAAAACTTATTTACTAAACAAAACATTGAATGATATTGAATTTTATGACACAGACCTGAACTATGTATCTCCGGATATGGATCATACATGGATTTTAGATGGAGGAATTCAGCTAAAATTAGATAACACCTATTTTTCTTTTGCTTTTAGCAGCGAACAAGAGTTTTTTAATGCGTTTTCATTGAAAATAGATGAATTGAACAATGAATTCGAATTACATAGTCTTGGTGCAAGAGATGTGAATGAAATAAATACGCTGGTTGGCCATCAAATTATTGATATAAAAACCTTATGGAATTTTTATACAGAATTAGATGAAAATTTTGACCAGAAAAATGAAAAGAAATATATGCCTTTTGAGATTATACTATATTTTAGTAATAATTCTTTCTTGCAAATTGCTGCTATTGAGTATGAAATGGAAAACAATAAATTAATTAACCTGCATTACAATTCGGAAAGAGAACTATTGATTTCGATAAATAAAAAGTTGGAAATTGAAAACATAGAATAATTCGATTCCAAAAAATAATAAAACAACAATAATCTTGAGCCAAATCAATTCCTTTATTGTTTAATAAACTAGCAACATTATGTTATTTTATAATTAAGCAATGTAATTTTGCATTCAATTTATAAATCATTTATTTAAAATTTAGTAAAATCATGAAACACAACGTAAATACATCATGGGTAGGCAAAATGAAATTCGATTCTGAAGTTAGTGGACATCATATTATATTGGATGCAGCAGAGGAAGTTGGAGGCGAAAACGCCGGTCCCCGTCCAAAAGAACTGATGCTATCAGCATTGGCAGGTTGCACAGGTATGGATGTAGTATCAATATTAAAGAAAATGAAAGTGGAATTAGATGCTTTCGATATTAAAATTGAGGCTGACTTAACAGAAGAACATCCAAAAGTTTATTCTAAAATGCATATCATTTACCAATTTAAAGGTAAGGATCTGGATATGGAAAAACTTCAAAAAGCAATCAGATTATCTCAGGAAAATTATTGTGGAGTTTCTGCCATGTATCGCAAAGCCATGGAAGTAAGCTATGAAATAATTGTTAATGATTAAATTATTGATTAATCTGAAAAACTGATTTTAAAAACCATAGATTTTCTTACACAATAGTTCGTTAAACTTTGACAATGTTTTTTCTTATATATGTTTAAACAATTAATTATCTATACATTATACAATCAGATATTATTTTGTCAAAGTTTTTAATATCTGCGACTTATGAAAATTTAACGAAGTATTGTAACAGTTATTTATTATTTTTGTACTATGAAAAAATTCTATACATACATTAGCTATTCTCTTTTGGTATTTGCTTTATTTTATGCAAGTGAAGGCAGGACTCAATATACTTTTTCACCTTCCACAACACTTATCAAATATCAGGCTCGCAATTCGCTTACCTACGATAGCATTCATATTGCCAACAACTCAGCTGATACCCTTTTTATGAAATGGGAACTATTGCAAAACGATACAACGGGAGGATGTTATTTTGATTTCTGTTCATCGGGAGAATGCTGGTTGGGAATACCCGCAACCGGAAGCTTTGCAGGTATTAAGCCTGGAGGATTTGGATGGGCTGGTGTTCATTTATGGACTGGCAATCTTGAAGTAACTTCTACTGCCAAAATATATATTTACAAAGATGGTTATTATTCAACTGGTGATACACTAACTTACATTTTGCATTCGGTAAATGGAAATGGAATTAATAAAAAGTATGAAACAGATGATATTATATCTGTTTATCCTATACCGGCAAGTAATAATTTAAACATCAATATCGAAAACAAGAATTCCGTTGAAATTCCCATTTCTTTATATAATATATTGGGAGAAAGGGTTTATACTACAAAAAGCAGCAAAAACAATTTAGTTATTCCACTTGATAAGATTTCCGATGGAGTTTATTTTCTTACGATCAAAACAGAGAACCGAAATTACACAAAAAAGATAGTGGTTTACCGATAGTAATATCAACTATGAATTACAAGATACAGTAAAGCCTTTGCAATTGAATTGTAAAGGCTTTCTTCTTTCAGAAACTGAGTTTAAGAGTAAAATAAGTTTGTGTACTGAGAATATGTATCAGTTTTTGTCCAGTATCCAAAAACCTTGGTCTGGCTTCCAAAAGTCTTAGGCAAGCATCCAAAAGTCTTAGGTAAGATTCCAAAAGTATTCCCTAACCTTCCAAAAGCCTTCCCTAACCTTTCAAAAGCCTTCCCTAACCTTCCAAAAGTCTTCCCTAACCTTCCAAAAGCCTTCCCTAACCTTCCAAAAGTGCTTGTTTCAGAGTAATTGACTCGATTACGAGACAAAAAGTATCCCTGTCTGTTCTTTTTTTACCCCTATGCTAAAACATTGTTCTACCTCAACAAAAAACCTGTCCTAATTCAATAAATAGTTTGTTATGCTAAAAGGCAGAATTTATATAGGATATACACAATTCAGCTAATTTTGCATTATAATTTTAATACAATCAAAAATGTTATACACAAACTTAAAGCATATAGAAACTGCTGCTGATCATCAGAAGCTTATTAATGAAAATGAAAATGTAATGGTTTGCTGTGGCCGTATGGGACCCATGTGTATTCCTGTTTATGGAATTATGGAAGAAATAGAAAATGATTATAAAAATATAAACTTCTATGATATGGAATTTGACAATCCAGAATCGCATGTAATCAGAAATTTACCTGAAGTAAAAGGATTTACAGGCATTCCGTTTGTTATTTACTATAAAAATGGTAACGTGGTAAAAGCAACGTCAAGCATACAAACAAAAGAACAAATTACAAACATATTGAATCAATTTTCAAGTAACAAAAACCAATAATTTAAAAATAAAAAAAAGTGAACACAACATTAATAATCGTATTTGCCGGATTAGGAATTTTTATCTTTTATATCTATCACAATTATAAGAAGATGAAGAATGCTCCTAATATTGAGGACAATGATAAAATAACACATTTAAGTGATAAAAATTTTCAACAGGAAATTGGAAAAGGATTAATCCTTGTTGATTTTTGGGCAGATTGGTGCATGCCCTGCAAATTATTAGGTCCTATTTTGAACGAAACAGCTGCTGAGATTAAAGGCGATGCCCGAATTGGGAAATTAAATGTAGAAGAAAGTCAGCAAACTGCTTCAAAATATGGAGTTAGAAGTATTCCAACCATGATACTTTTTAAAAATGGAAAAGAAATAAATCGCTTTGTAGGCGTAAAACAGAAAGACTTTTTGCTGAAACAACTTAATAATAATGATTAATAATAAAACTCAAATATAAATTTTAATAACAGAATAAATGAAAACAAAAATCATAAGTTTAGTAGCTATATTATTTATAGTTAGCGCATTTACACCAATTGAACTAAAAATAATTTATTCGAAGGATGTAAATAAAATGATGTCTGGTAAAACAAAATACGTAATTTTGGATGTTCGTACACCAGCAGAATTTAACAGTGGACACATTAAAGGAGCAATAAATATTGATATTACACAAAATGATGCTTATTCCAAATTAGATAAACTTGACACAAAAGCAAAGTATATTGTGTATTGCAGAACACAAAACAGAAGTCAGGTAGTTGGAAATTATATGATTAACAAAGGATTTACAGAAGTTTACAAAATGCAGGATGGTATTACTGGTTGGGTTGCAGGTGGCTTTTCTGTTCAATAACTTAATAAATAAACAATTAATTTAAAATATAAGAATTATTTTTCCGTTATCATCAGTCAAACAAATAAATTAAAACAAACTGAAATTACTATAAATGAGAAATACTATATTCATTCTCTTACTTTTCTTTAACTACTCTCTTTTTGCTCAATCTTTTAATATAAGTGGATATATATCAGATAAAAAAAGTGGAGAAACACTTATAGGTGCAACTGTGGTAAATAAAGCCAATAAGCAAATTGGCGTTTCGGCCAACACCTACGGTTATTATTCATTAAATTTGCCTAAAGGAAATTATGAATTACTTTTTACTTATATTGGCTATCAGGATCAGTCTATTATTGTCAATTTAACTGAAAGCAAAAAACTTAATGTAATTATGAGCGAAAATAGCCTTCAACTCAATGAAGTTGTTATTTCAGCATCCAGGGAAAACAACAGAATTACACAATCACAGATGGGTGTTGAAAAATTGAATGTAATTACAATTAGTAAACTGCCTGTTCTATTTGGCGAAAAAGATGTATTAAAAACATTGCAGTTATTGCCTGGAGTAAAAGCTGCAGGTGAAGGTCAGAGTGGATTTACTGTCCGTGGTGGAAGTATCGATCAGAATCTTATCTTGCTTGACGATGCACCAGTTTATAATGCTTCGCACTTGTTGGGTTTTTTTTCTACTTTTAATTCAGATGCAATTAAGGATGTAACACTTTATAAAGGAACAGCTCCAGCTCAATTTGGTGGAAGAATATCTTCGGTTGTTGATATAAAAATGAATGATGGCAATAATCAGACGTATGGTGCAAACGGAAGCATTGGATTAATTTCTTCAAAACTGAATATTGAAGGCCCAATTCAAAAAGGAAAATCTTCATTCCTTATTTCAGGCAGAAGAACTTATGCCGATCTATTTCTTAAATTATCAGATCAGTTCAAGGATAACCAATTGTATTTCTACGACCTTAATACTAAATTCAATTATCGGTTTTCTGATAAAGACCAGATTTTTGTTTCAGGATATTTCGGAAGAGATGTATTGGGTTTAAACAACAGATTTGCAATTGATTGGGGAAACTCAACAGCAACTATTAGATATAATCATTTATTTAATGATAAACTCTTTTCTAATACTTCATTGATATACAGCAATTACGACTATAATATTAACCTAACAAATAATGCCAACCCATTTTCTATTCTTTCAAGAGTAAGAGATTGGAATGCAAAACAGGAATTTCAATATTTTGCTAACAATAACAATGAATGGAAAATAGGATTCAATGTGATTTATCACACCGTTATTCCGGGTAAAATAACAGATACTTCCAGTACAGAAAATCTTTCAGACATAAGGGATGGCTTGGAATCAGCACTATATATTTCAAATGAGCGACAAGTTTTAAAAAACCTAAAAATAAATTATGGCTTGAGATTATCAAATTTTATAGTTTTAGGTGGAAGTAATTATTACGAATTAGATAAGTTGAATAATATTATAGATACTATAAATCAAACTTCTGCAGTAAAAAATTATATTAATTATGAACCTCGATTTGCATTGAATTATATAATTGATAATAGTAATTCGCTTAAACTTTCATATAGCCGAAATACGCAAAACCTTCACTTAATTAATAATTCTGTTACTACCAGTCCTACTGATAAATGGGTGATGAATACCAATATCATTAAGCCCGAAATAGGTGACCAGATTTCACTGGGATACTTTCGAAACCTTAAAGAAAACATGTATGAATTTAGTGTTGAAACATATTATAAATGGATGCAAAATCAAATTGATTATAAAGATGCAGCCGATGAACGTAACCGTGTAATTGAAACCCAATTGCTATATGGAAACGGAAGAGCTTATGGATTTGAATTTCTCTTAAAAAAGAATAAGGGAAAATTTACAGGTTGGATTTCATATACACTTTCCCGAACGGAAAAACAAATAGATGGAATTAATAAAAACGAATGGTATGTTGCCCGGCAGGATCGTACTCACGACATTTCCATTGTTGCTATGTATGATATAAGTAAACGAATGAATGTATCTGCAATTTGGGTTTATCAAACAGGAAATGCTGTTACTTTTCCAAGTGGGAAATATGAGATTGCAGGTCAAACAACCTGGCTTTATACTGAAAGAAATGGTTACCGTATGCCCGATTATCATAGGTTGGATTTGGGCTTAACCTATAAATTGAAAGAAAAAAAGCACTTTAACTCCGAATTATCAGTTGGATTGTATAATGCCTACGGGCGAGAAAATGCATATTTGATCAGTTTCGAACAAAGTGAAAGTAATCCTAATAAAACAGTAGCAGTTCAAACTTCATTATTCAGATGGGTACCATCTATTTCTTGGAACTTTAAATTTTAAACTTATGAAAAAGAATATTCTAATAATAATATCAGTAATTTTATTCATTTCCTGTGAAAAAGAAATTGACATCAATCTGAATAAAAGCAATCCAAGATTTGTAATTGAAGGAAATATAAGTAATATGGCCGGAGAATGTTATGTTAAAATTACAAAAACTATAAATTTTGACGAAGTTATTCCTAATCCTTCAGTAAGTGGAGCATTTGTAACTATTACTAATAATACTACAAATCAAACCGATACAATAAATGAAACGATATCTGGTTTATATATAAATAATAGTTTAACTGGAATTGAAGGACATAAATACACAATGAATATTAAAGTAAATGGTGAAACTTTTATTGCAAGTTCTATAATGCCTAAAATGGTTAATTTAGATTCAATTCAACAAATGGAAAGTAGTTCGGGAGGTGGACATGGTGGCCCGATGGGAGGAGGAATCAGCAGTAATAGTATTATAAGAATTACACCAAAATATACTGATCCTGAAAATTATGCAAACTATTTTCAATTTGTTGTAACAAGAAATGATACACTACAAAATGATGTTTTTATACAAAGTGATTTTGGATTTAATGGTCTTGTTTCAGATCGTCCACTTAGAGTTAAAGCAAACAAAAAAGATATGGTAAAAGTTGATATGCAATGTATTGATGAAGCGGTTTACAATTACTTCTTTGGTTTAAGTGAAAATATTAACCAATCCAGTGCAACACCTGCAAATCCAGTTTCTAATATCAGCAACAATGCATTAGGTTATTTTAAGGCACATACAACATCAACGAAAACAATTATTATTAAATAAAAAAAATAATTCATGAAAGAAACATGCGAAAACAATATTAAACCAAAGACATTCAATGAATTAATTCGATCTTCCTGGTTTTGGAAACCTGCTTCAGGAATAATTATAGGTGGATTACTGGGTTATTTATATTATTTTTATGAAGGTTGCAATTCGGGAGCATGCGGTATTACCGGAAATCCAATATCCAGCATTATTTTTGGAAGTGTTTTGGGATATTTTTTTGTAAACAGACCTTGTAAAACTTGCTAATATTTTTATTAACTTTGAAAAATATATGGAAATAAAAGAAATCAATAACAGATATAGTGAATTGGCAGAATCTGAATGCTGCCTGTCGTGTGGTGGAGCAATAAATTATGCAGAACCCCAAAAAGGAGAAGTATGTGTAGATCTTGGAAGCGGACGTGGAACAGATGTGTTACGTATGGCTGAATCTGTGGGTGAAACAGGCTTTGTTTACGGAATTGATATTTCGGATGGAATGCTTGAAAAAGCTCGTAAAAACGCTGAAAAATTTAATATCAGAAATGTTCGTTTTGTAAAAAGTGAACTCGAAAAGCTTGAATTACCTGACAAAACTGCCGATTTGGTAATTTCAAACTGTACACTTAATCATGCTGAAGACAAACAAGCGGTTTGGGATGAAATTTATCGTATCCTGAAAAAAGGTGGAAGATTTGTAGTCAGCGACATTTATGCAACAATTCCAATTGCTGAAGAATATCGTACGGATCCGGTTGCAATTGCCGAATGCTGGGCAGGTGCAGTTACCCGCAATGAATATATGCAACAACTGGAAAAGGCAGGATTTGCTTCAGTTGAAATAATCGAAGAATCAAAACCATACAGCAAAGGCAAAGCAGAAGTTGCCAGTTTTACAATAGCAGGCAAAAAAGCTTCTGGTTGTGGCTGTTCATGTGGCTGTTAAACATAAAGGGGTTCTAAAAATTGCTTTTTCTTCGTTGAACTTCAATTTTTAAAATCCTCATTTACATTAGTAAACTGCGGTTTTAAAAATCTTGTTCGCCTCAAAAAATCTAATTTTTAGAACCCCTTATAATAAGAAAAAAATCAATTACTAACAACAAATACTTTAAAAATGAAAAGTTTAGTGAAAAAAAAGGCGAAAAATGATGACAATAAAAAGGTAGCACAATGCTGTGCAAAAACTTCAAAAACTATTGTTGGTTGTCACGACTAAGCCAAATTGATTTAATAATAGGGCTTGGAATTTTTCTAAGTCCTATTATTTTAAAAATGAAAGAATTTAAAAAATTAATAAATGATTTATTCAAAACATAATATCTTTTCAAAAATTGCCGATTCAGATAATTATTTTATTGTCAATTTACTAAGTGGAAGTGCTGATATTTTATCACCGGAAGAAGGAAAAATGATTCAGGATTTCCATAAAGGAAAAGAGATTACACCCGATTTTTTTGAAAATTTAAAAGATCAGGGATATTTCGTTGATAAAAATGAGGAAGAGCGACTTTTTCGTAATAAATACCTCAACTTTATTGACGACAGAGATGATGATGAAGTTCAACTTTTTTTTGTTCCGAATTACAGCTGTAATTTTGCCTGTACTTATTGCTATCAGGATGAATATTCAACTGTTAAGCAAGAGCTGACAAATGAAATTATTGATTCATTTTTTAATTATATCAACAATGAATTCGCTGGTCGGAAAAAATACATAACAATATTTGGAGGAGAACCGTTATTAAATTCTCAAAAACAAAAAGACCTGATTAGTTATATGTTACATCAGGCTAAAAAATTTAATCTGGAAGTTTGTTTTGTTACAAATGGATATTCACTTGAAGAATATATTGATATATTGAAAATTGCGGATATTCGCGAAATTCAGGTAACACTTGATGGAATTGGAATAACGCACGACAAAAGAAGATTTTTAAAAGGTGGTGGTGCTAGTTTTGAAAAAATTGTAAAAGGAATTGATGCCTGTTTGCAAAATGAATTAACTGTAAACCTGCGCATGGTTGTGGATAAAGAAAATATTGAAGGACTTCCTGAAATGGCAAAATTTGCAATTGATAAAGGCTGGACAAAAAATTCTTTATTCAAAACACAATTGGGACGTAATTACGAACTACATCATTGTCAGGCATCTTCAGAGAAACTGTTTAGCAGGATTTCTCTTTACGAAACAATATTTCAACAAGTAAAACTGCATCCTTATATTCTGGATTTTTACAAACCGGCTTATTCCATTTCAAAATTTCTGGCAGAAAACGGAAGTCTTCCCGATCCATTGTTTGATTCTTGTCCAGCTTGCAAAACGGAATGGGCTTTCGACTATACCGGTCAGATTTATTCCTGTACGGCAACTGTTGGCAAAACTGATGAGAGTTTAGGTAGTTTCTATCCGGAAATTTCCAGAAAAGATGAAATGATTGCAGAATGGGAAAACCGGGATGTTACCTCTATTGAAGCATGTAGTTCATGTAATTTACAACTTGCTTGTGGTGGTGGCTGTGGATCGGTTGCTAAAAACCGAACAGGAACTGTCTGTTCTACAGATTGCCGTCCTGTTAAGGAATTATTGGAACTAGGCTTTGCAAGCTATTTATAATATTATTTAAAAAACAGAGTTCAAAATCACAATCCAATTAACGCATTAGAAAATTAAAAACACAATATACCATGAAAGAAATATCATCAGAAGAATTTGAAAAAGAAGTTATTAATGGAGGAAAAGTAGTACTCGATTTTTATTCAACAGAATGCCCTCCCTGCGAAGCAGTGGCACCCAAATTTGAAGGATTGGCAAAGTTGTATGGAAAAGATATTAAGTTTGTAAAAATGTTTCGTCAGCAAAATAAACCTTTAGCTGAAAAATTAGGAGTTAAGTCCTCTCCTACACTCCTATTCTTCGATAATGGAGTTCAATTGGAAACAAGCCTTAGTGGCGGTATCAAAAGAAGCGATATTATCAATCAACTTGATAATATGCTTGCTCCTGAAAGAGTTAAAGAAATTAAATCACAAATTAAACCTGCAGTTTCCGAATTTGATGTTATTATTTTAGGTGCAGGTCCGGGAGGTTTAACAGCTGGTTTATATCTTTGTCAGTCAAAAATAAATACCGTTTTAATAGATATTGCTCTTCCTGGCGGACAGGTTTCCACAACACACGAAGTTTCTAACTATCCTGGATTTATAGATCCTCAGCCGGGATATATGTTGTCGCACAATATGTCGGAACAAACCAAACTTTGCGGTACAAGCTACAAAGTAGCTGTTGATGTTTCAAAAATTGATCTCGATAAAAAAGAAGTGATAATTGACGAATTTGAAACAATCAGAGCGAAGAAAATCATTATTGCAACCGGAACATCTCCAAATTTAATGGGCATTCCCGGAGAAAGAGAATTGAAAGGCAAAGGTATCTCTTATTGTGCTACCTGCGATGCCAAGTATTATGACGATAAAGAAGTTGTAGTTATTGGCGGAGGAAATTCAGCAGTTGAAGAAGCCGATTTTATCAGCAAATTTGCCAGTAAAATTACCATGGTACATCAGTTTGATACTTATACAGCCAACAAACAAGCTCAGGAAAAATTATTTGCCAATCCAAAAATTTCAACTTTATTTGAACATGAACCCAGAGCCTTTGTAAAAGAAGGGAATAAGATAATTACCGAAGTTGAAAATCTAAAAACAAAAACAAGAAGTAAATTAATCAGCGACGGTGTATTTGTTTTTATCGGATGGAAACCCAATGTCGAACTATTTAAAAATAAACTGGAACTCGATAAATGGGGTTATATAAAAACTAACGAAGATATGCAAACCAGCATGCCTGATATATATGCAGTTGGTGACGTTATAAGCAAAAAATACAGACAAATTACCACAGCAGTTGCCGATGGAACCATTGCTGCAATTGCTATTGCAAAAGAAATGGATTAATAATAAAAATATGTTTTCACAACCCTGACAGTTTTTGAAAACCTGTCAGGGTTAAATTATAAACAATTAAAAATTAACATTATGAATAAAAATCGTTTAATTATTGAACAACTTAGCCCTTACGATGTGGCTACAACCGTAGAAAAATTAATTGAAGCTGCCATAAAAATGGAATGGCAGAATCCGGCAACTCATGATTTGCAAGAATCCTTGGCAAAATCGGGTAAAGAAGTAAAACCGGTAAAGGTAATTGAAATCTGCAAACCTGAATATTCAGGAAAAATGCTGGAAATGAGTGATGAAAGAATAGTTTCTGTTATGATGCCTTGCCGTATATCTGTTTACGAAAAAGTAGATGGCAAAACCTATATTTCACTTTTAAATATGGAAGCTATGGCAGCAGAAATGCCTTCATCCATTGCTGAAGCTGTTAAAGGAGCGTCTGAAGAATCTTTTGAAATTGTAAAATCTGTAATCGGTTAAAATATTTCTGTTTGACGGGATTATTACTATGTAATCCCGTCAATTTTTAGTAAAAGTATATGAAAGCAAATTTTCAAAGTATAATCAATTCAGAAATACCTGTTTTGGTAGATTTTTTTGCAGAATGGTGCGGACCCTGCAAAGTGCAATCGCCTATATTAAAAGAGATTGCTGCTGAAATGGGTGCTAAAATAAAGGTTATTAAAATAGATGTAGATAAAAATCAGCAGATTGCATCTCAATACAATATACAGGGAGTTCCAACGCTGATGCTGTTTAAAAACGGAAATACCCTTTGGAGACAATCTGGGGTAACTGCAAAGGACCAATTGATAAATATTATCAAAAATAATATAAATTAAAAAGCAGTTTCAATATTGCTGCATTTTACTAAAAAAAGCCTTGCATTTAAAAAATACAAGGCTCATTTTTTTTGTTTTATATTACTGTATTTCAATATTTAAGGCTAAATTAATCCTTCAGACAACGTACAGAAAAGCCGCTTGGCTTAGCTAAACTGACTTTGTATGCACTTCCGTCATTATTGTAAATAACACTACCCCAAGAAAATACTGAATAATCCTCAGTAGAATTCCACCAAAATCCTGCATCATTAATAAAGCCGTAAGTTCCACTAGCACTACGTCGGCCTCCGGGAAGGGCTGTAAATCCTGATGAGTTGGTTGCATAATTGTTAGGATTTGACCAATGTGCTAAACCTGTTTCTTTTAGATTGCCTCCTGCAATACCATCGCCACCCAAATAGCTTGTTAATATTAAAAATTCAGCATCACTTGGCACATGCCAGCCTGTGGGACATAAGTTGCCGGTATTTACAGCATACCAATTATACAATGCTCCATAAATATTTTTATAAGTGGTTTCATCATTATTATACCATGCATATGCTCCACTTGTGCTATTTCCCCATAAAGTATTGTCATTGCCGGGATAAGCGATGGCTCCCCCATTTTTATAATGTGTTGTCTTTAGGTTTTGCTTCAGCCAAACTTGTGTTCCAATATGTACGGTATCATACAGATTTCCATCGTAATCAGAAACCGTTGTAACAGGGGCTATGGTTGTTGTAAAACTCTCTTCATTACCATAAGAAGTCCCTTCACTATTTGTAGCATAAGCTCTTACAAAATAAGTTGTACTTGCAGTTAAACCTGAAATATTACTTACAAAACTTCCAATACCAGTTCCATCAGTAGTTTTGGTAATTAATGCTACAGTTGGATTGGAGGAAGTACTCCAGCAAACACCGCGTGCAATAATTTTGGATCCGCCATCACTAAGAATAGAACCTCCGCTTATAGCAGTATTTCCGGCAACATTACTTACTGCAGTTGTGGTAATTCCATATTGATTATTCATCCAAATAGCTACTCCGCCAGTAATCTGCAGATTTTGTCCAGGAAAACCAGGTACTACAGGAATCCAGTTATCAATTCCATTCCAATAACTTATAAATCCATTGGTGTCAGTTTTAATTTGAGAACCAACAGGTTGAGCCGTTAAGACAATCTGAAAAACAAATAGCAGTATTGCCACTAAACTAATTTTTGTAAAGTTTTTCTTCATATGTTTATTTTGTTTAGTTTTGGCTAATTCCCCGAGCCAGTTAATAATTTGTAATAATAAAAAAGTGCAGGAACTTAACTTTATAAATAATTGCTAACCACTTTTTATTTACATATAAACAGCGTTAAACTGTCATATGTAATTGTTTGTTAAATGATTTTGTAAAGTTATAATAAAATTGGATTACAACGGAAATTTTAACAAAATAATTTATTGTATGCTAGAATAAAATCTGCTTAAAGAATAATATCTATTTCAAAATGAAACTTAATTTTGTAATTACATATAATTAAATGCAATATAAGAGCTAATTACAATTTCAAAGTATATGATTTAAATCATTTATCAAAAAAAATGAAAATACTAAAACAACAATGAAAATATTCTATTTAGCTCGCATACTACTCTAAAACAAAAAATTCTGACAACGATATTTTGGTGACTTAAAAAAAACGGTCAATTTGCAAATGCAACGACAAATTTCTGATTTGTGTTATGAAATCGAATTGAAATACAACATCATAACGGATACGCATATTATAAGCGAAAAAGAATTTTCGGAATTAAGAGGCAAGCAACCTATATTTGTAAATGCTATCAAAAATCTTTTATAAACAAGGAATTAAAAACTCACATTTAACCTAAACCCAATTGGCGAAGCACTTACAAACCAATTAATCTGCTGTTTTTTCCGGTAACTGAATTTTGCATTGGCATCAAAGCGGCTTTGGTATTCTTTATACGCTTTTATCGATTTGCGAGGTTGGGTTAATATTTGTAATTCGGCTATGGCTGTGCTGATTGCAAAGGTTTGCAATCCTTCCCAAATGCTTTTTTCAAAGCCTAGCCAGGTTATCATACCTGCTGCTAAATTAATTGCTCCGGCTGTAGCATGCGATTTCCAGTGTTTGCCGTTTATTTCTCTTTCAGATGATTTCTTTACTAATTTTTCGGCCATTTCCAGCTTTATTCTTCTTTCTTCTACCGAATTTGCAGGCATACGTTGAAGTATTTTTAATGCTTTGATAGATTGCAACGGATTAGTGACTAACCCTCCTATTCCGGTAAAAGAAGTTGCTGTTCCTAAAGCCATTCCTTTTTGCAAATCTTTATTATCGGTAGTTAATGCAATAGTTCCCTGACTAATTGCCAACGCACTGAATGTTGCATACCAGCCATATTTCCAGACTTTTGAATTGGATTGCATTTCCTGAAAAGCATTTTCTATATATGCCAGTTTTTCTTTTACTAACGAATCATTATCTGTATTTTGAATTGTGGTTTGTGAAAACATGGTATTTGTAATTACAAATATTGGTAAAACAAAAAGTATTTTACTAATTTTTCTCATATTATTTTCTGTTATAATACCCTCTGACAGGGTTTTAAAAACCCTATCAGAGGTAATATTTAATTTAATAACTTAATTTGATGGAATAGCTTTAATGATATCTGACAGAAATTCGTTAAAATCAAAATCTCCACTATCACAAAATCCCATTCTTACTACTACTAATTTTTTTGAAGGAATTATAAAGACTCTTTGTTCCTGAAATCCATAACATGCATACATATCCTCGGGTACATCAGGCAATATTCTTGATTTGTTAAGCCAGAAATGAGCTCCATAAATACCATTTGATTTTTTATTTGGAGTTATTGAATATTTAATCCATAATTCAGGTAAAATTTGTTCACCATTCCAATTTCCCTTATTCATGTATAATAAACCAAACCTAGCCCAATCTCTGGGAGTGGCATATACATAAGAGGAACCTACAAAATTACCAGTAGCATCTACTTCCATTACAGCACTATGCATTCCTATCTTTGTAAAAAGTTCTTTATATGGAAATTCTGAATATTTACTGTCGTTTCCAATTGTTTTTCTGATGATAGCAGTAATTATATTTGTGGTTCCCGTTGAATAATTCCATATAGAATCCGGTTTTACATGCAAAGGCTTATTTATTGTATATTTATTAAAATCACCGTTCTTGTATAATAATTTAACTACATCGGTCAAACTGCCATAACCTTCATTCCATTCCAATCCGCTACTCATTTGCAGCAAATTATTTATGGTTATTTCTTTTCTATTGTCCTTACTCCATTCATTGATATCTACTGGCTTATAAATATCTAATTTCCCTTGTTTTACTAAAATTCCAACCAATGCATTGGTTATACTTTTCGACATCGACCAACCCAGCATAGGCATATTTTTGTCAAAACCAGAACTATATCTCTCGGCTATAATCTGATTTTCATAAACCACAACTACCGCTCTGGTATTTCTAGGTTTTTTAAACTTAGTATCATCAAATGCTTTTTCAACTGCCTGATCTAATTTTTCTTTATTAATATTCTGAGTATTTTCAATATTAACTTTATTGCCATTTGGCCATGGAATTGTATCATATTTATCTATCAAATGATTTGATATTTTTAAAGAATTTATTTTCCTTATTTCTGCCTCCGATTTTTCTTTTACCAAAATACAACCTTTTCCATCTATATAAATGGCTTTACTTTTTGCCATTCCCAATACGTTGCTTGTAACCGATTTTTCATCTTCATTTATTTTATTATGTGCAAATTTGATTACAGAAAAATTAAGGTCGTTCTTTTCAATGGAATCTTTATCTCGATGCGAAATAAAATATCCTGAACACAGATATTTAGCTGAATATCCGGTTGCAACAGGGAGTCGTTTGCTTACATAACAACTACTTGTTAGTATCGAAACAAATAATATTAAAAAAATGGATATTCGCTTTAATTTCATGTTTTTTTATTTAATACAACTAACTATTTATAAATCTATACCATAAGTGAATCAAATGAAAATACTGATTACAAAACACCAGAATATTCTTTAGTTTTTTAGCATTAGTAAGCTTTATAAATTTAAAAATTCAGACAAACTTACATAAT
This sequence comes from uncultured Bacteroidales bacterium, assembly GCA_903936865.1. Taxonomy (GTDB): domain Bacteria; phylum Bacteroidota; class Bacteroidia; order Bacteroidales; family JACABE01; genus JACABE01. Next base: position 15,951 of record CAIZXK010000094.1, read on the forward strand.
TTTTTTATAAATTACTCTAAATGCTTATTAATTTTCAATTTCTTACTAAAAATACTTCGTTAAACTTTAATAAACTAAAGATATTGAAAACTCTGACAAAGTCGTTTTTGTTTGTATAATATATTAATAATCATTTAATTAATCTATTGCAGGAATAGAATTTGTCGAGAAATAAACAAAAATATTCAACTTTCTTTTATTTAATCGTAGCTTAATTTACTATCACCGGTTATTGGAATTTTATTGCCCAAAAATCTTGGATTTTTGTTTATCATAACTTCTGAAAATGCTTTTACTTTAGCAATAGTTTCCCTTATTTTTAATCGAACCAAGGAATAATAATCCTGTCGATCGGCTTTTATTCCATAAGCTTCAATGCCTTTGCTCCTGGCAATATATACAGCCCTTGACAAATGAAATTCCTGTGTAACAATAATGGCTCTTTCAACTCCAAAAACTTCCTTTGCCCTTACTATCGTGCTGTAGGTATCGAAACCTGCATGATCGAGAAAAATATCTTCTGTATTTATTCCTTTTTCCAGCAAATAGTTTTTCATGCTGTTAACTTCATCATAATTTTTCCGTCCATGATCTCCACTTAACAAAAAGCGTTTTATTTTTTTGCCTGTATATAATTCAATGGCAACATCCATCCGATCTTTTAAAAATTTTGATGGATAGCCGGTATTTGAATCCAAAGCTCCCAATACAATTGCAGTATAACATGCTGGAACTTCTTCAATTCTTGTGTAAATATAACGTTTGCTTTTTGAGTTAACATATATATTTAT
>CAIZXK010000095.1 GCA_903936865.1 uncultured Bacteroidales bacterium
AAACACAGAATTAAGTATTAACTAAAAAATTAAACTAAATTTGCAAAATGAAAAACAGCATTAAAAATGGCAATTTGTGCAATTAACTTTAGCGGTACAGTTTACTGCGGAATAGGTGGTCTTCTTTGCGCGGAATATCCAGATATTCAATATCTAAAGCTTCAAAACATAAGAAACGTCTTGAACCTGTTGGGTCATTTAGAAATTCGGCATTATTTACTGAGGCCATAAAGGAAGCTCTTCTTGGAAGTGATTCGCTAATTTTCCCATAGGGACGTCGTATTCTAATATTTGTTTTTGTAATTATTTCCTTCAGAGTTCCTATTTCAGTACGGTTCATGTTTTCCAACTCATCAAGATTTACAAACCAGCATTCAGATAAATTGATAACTGTGTCCTTATTGGTTGGGTTAATTGTACCTGAAAACATATACCGCTTTAAATTTTCAGGACATAAGTTTTCCATCCATGTCGTCTTCCCTATGCCCTGTCCGCCAGCAAATACAATAGCAGTTTGATTGGTTATATCAGGGTATAACACACAAGCTGTAGCAGCGATAATCCACTTTCTAAAGCATTTCTGCCAGAGTTCTGGATTAGTTGTTTTAACAGTATTTGCCAACTCATAAATATAATCGGTTGTATTATCCCATTCGGGCAAACTGTTAAAGTATTCAATAAAAGGATTATACCTTTTTGAAAAATTTGAAAAAATTAAATTATTCAAATTCGTAATTGAAAATTTTATCTTCTTCTTTTGTAAAATACGGTGAATTGAGTTTAATTCTCTGTCCGTAAACTCTTTAAATTCAGATTCCCAAATGGAACGAAATTCCATTACCCCTGTAACTTCATTGTACCTAAACACATAACGAGAATTTAAAATCATTTCTACAATTTCAATAACTGAGATACCTTCACTTAAAGCACTCATATCAATAGGTTCAGCGTCTAATGGCTCTTGTTCTTCTGTTGTTTGCTCATAATCATTTTCTACTACTGCCAGAGAATCATTATTTGCATTCACATTTTTTTTAATTGTATCTGCTTCAATTTCCGCTACAACAATAATAGTTTTTTCTTTAATATTTGTCATATTTTATTTTTATATAATTTGTTTTTCTTCCGTTTTGGAATATTATTTTTTTCATTTTGGAAAAATTTAAAAAAAAACAATAAATTGTATTAGCACCCACCTAACTAATTTATTGCCAAAATGTGGCTATTTAATACCTTGACACAAACATCAGCCACTTAAATGAGCTGTCAAGCTTCGGGTTAATATTCATAAAATAAAAATATCTATTTTTTAAAAGCTTTGATTTGATGCTTTAATAGGAAAGCTTCCAAATCGGAATACCTAAAGTAAATTTTGCTCTCAATTTGGGAAAAGGTAAGCAAACCTTTGTTGCGGTAATTTAACAACGAAGTTTTGCTAACATTCAAAAATTTACAAGTATCATGTAGCGATAACCAATTTTCACAAATTGACTTGTTTTTCAACAATTTAACTTCATTTGTCAGCTTTTCTATATTCTTAACGAGCTGGTCGAAGTTTTCTGTTTCGATTATTACTGTCATATGCAATAATTTTTAAATTTATACTATATTTAATTCTAACTGATTCATTTTTTATTATGTCAAAGATCGTACTCATTAAAATCAGGAAAAATGAGGATGCAAAGGTACGAATAAAACATAACACAAAAGAATGTAATATATTGAAAAATAGCAGATTGCAGATTGCAGATTATGAAATAAATTGAAAAATAAAGAGATAAGAAGAAAAGAGAGGGTTTAACACTGCAATGCTAATTTTGCAATTGCAGAGTCAAGTTGAGAAATCTTAACCATAGAAGGCTTTCCATTGGAAGAATGAAAATCTTTAAATTTGAAATCAGGGAAATCAGGAAATTTAAAGCTATTTTGTAATAATAACCATTTATCATTTTTACGATAAACAATAATATTTTTAATTCTTAATTGGTTAAACAGATAATATAAATCATGAATGTCAGCATACCATTCAATTAATGGAAATACTTTAGTATCAGTAAAAACTTTTATGAAATTATCATAATTATTTATATCCCTTTTAATAAAACCACTGTCAACTAGTGATTGCCAAAAACCCTGTGTATCTCTCTCATTTAATAATGTCATTATAAAAGAAACAGGAGGAGCTGATTTAACTTTTTGGGGATTAGAATGAATTTGAGCAATTGGGTTGGTTTTATAAAAATCAATTAAATTATTTACTAAAGATAAAACTTCGTTCACATAAAAGAAATAAGCTTCAAAAATACTGTTGTATTTTTCATAAGCTTAATGTTATGTGAGACTTCCGCCAAATGTAGAACTTCAACATTATAGTTTTGATGATAATAATAAGAATTATCAGAAGTTGAGCCTTTTAAATAAACAATTTTTGATAATACTGAGATTTTAGGTTTTAAATCAAGCAAATATGAAAAAATTGCTTTGTTGTCAGGCAAATTTGCAATGTTCGTATTTATTTCGATTTTAAGAGAATCAAAACATTGGTATATATTATTGGAATATTCAGAAAGACTTACACCGTTAAATGTATATTCTTCATATTCTTCAATTATGTTATTGTCAAATTCATCTGTTGTATTGTAAGTATCATATTGATAAACAGCGTCTGCTTTTTTAATCAGATTTATAAATTCATCTAAATGAATATTTTGTATTGTAGAATTGTTGTTAACGGCTGCCATCAGTGAAATTTTTTGTAAAACTAATGAAAATAATAATTGAGAGGATAGAAAATATAAAAATAAGTGATTTGATACAATTTTAAATTGGTAGTATGGGAATACAGATTTTTTTCAAAAATCTGGTCAGAGAGGCAACAGAAAATAACACAACTTGCTGAAAATATGTTATTTAGAATGATTATAAATAAGGAAATTGACAATAAAAAAACAGGATTGCTCCTGTTTGATTGTATTAGCCTAATAAATCCATAGCGTTGTCGAGGTCTTCATTTACGATGGTAGCATATATCTGAGTGGTTTTGATGGATGCATGTCCCAGAAGATTAGATACATACTCTATTCGCATCCCTTTTTTTAATGCTCTGGTTGCAAAGGTATGGCGTGACATGTGCATGTGGATGTGTTTTTCAATTTTTGCATCATTGCCAATTTGAATAAGTTTATTATTTATGATTGAAGTTATTTCAGCAATTCCATTATAAAGCTCTTCTGGTTTTGATAAATTGACTTCCTTTAAAAAAGGAAAAATTAAACTTGCATCATTGATTTTGGTGGGTGCGTACAGTGAAAGAATTTCTTTTGCTTTTGATGGCAATTTGATTGATACTGAAGTGCTTGTTTTTATAGTGCTGAGGATTAATCTTTCACCATCAAAATTGGACCACTTCAAAGTTAGTAGATCAGAAACTCTTAATCCACCAGCATAACAAGCGAATACAAAAATATTGCGTACATGGTTTTTAATGGAATCATCAGGAAATTGAACAGTTTCAAGTTTTGTTAGTTCTTCTTCTGTCAGAAATTCAATATTGGTTTTTTCATAAGAATACTTGCGTTTTAGGAATGGGTTTTTATCGTATGGGATTAACTCATCATTTACTGCTGCCAGAATAAACCTGCGTAAAATCTTGAAATTAGCATGAACTGTATTGTTCTTGTTCTTACAATCTACACGCATGTAATTTTCAAAATTATCCAGGAACAATGGTGTAATTTCGTTTAGCATCAGAGATTTTTTGCCTAAAAAATTTTGAATTTTATCGCAAAATTTTTCATAGTGCTGAATAGTGCCGATTGATACTCTAGGCTTAACTTTAGCAATATAAGCTGTTGTGAAATCAAAAAAATCAACTGACGATTTACCCAGAATAGCTTGCTTAATGCTTTTAGCTGGGATAAATTTTGATTCTGTTTCCTGTTCAATAGCGTTGCCCTGAGCTTCTGCAATTTTAGTAGTAATAAAATTATTGATACGGGCAGAATTTGAATGGGACTTTTTTACTGTGGATGTGGCTTCATTCCAGTCTTTTTCCTTAATTTTGTAGCCAAGAGAAATAAAGTTTGTCTTACGGTCTTTTGTGATTCTTAAATATAAAGGCATTTCGCCATTAGAATCAACTTTTTCTTTCTTTAAAATAACCTTAATTGTTGCCATGATTTATTGATATTTAATTATATACAAAGATACAAAAAATATC
>CAIZXK010000096.1 GCA_903936865.1 uncultured Bacteroidales bacterium
GCATCCGACCAACGATATCTGATTTGCAATGCCAATGAAAGTGATCCCGGAGCTTTTATGGATAAATCCATTATAGAAAGCAATCCTCATAAATTAATTGAGGGTATGGCAATTGCTGCTTACGGTATAGGAGCCGGTAAAGCCTATATTTACATACGTTCAGAAAACTTACTGGCAATAGAAAGATTTAAAAAGGCGTTGGAAGATGCCAAAGCTTATGGATTAATAGGAGAAAATATTTTTGATAGCGGATTTAACCTGGAAATCATCATTAAAAAAGGACCTGGTGCCTTTGTTTGTGGTGAGGAAACAGCCATGCTCAGCAGCCTGGAAGGCAAAAGAGGAATGCCCCGCTATCGTCCGCCTTATCCTGCCGAAAGGGGTTTGTGGGGAAAGCCAACCATTATCAATAATGTGGAAACACTGTGTAATATTCCTCATATTATTTTAAATGGTCCAGTTTGGTTTGGTCAAATTGGAACCAAAAGCAGTAAGGGAACCAAGATATTCACCCTTTCGGGAAAAATAAAAAATACCGGAATCATCGAAGTGGAAATGGGAACTTCTTTCGAGGAGGTAATTGAAAAAATTGGTGGTGGTATAAAAAACAACAAAGCATTTAAAGCCATTCAGTTGGGTGGACCTTCGGGAACCTGCCTTGTAAAGGAAAACCTGAATTTAAAGGTTGATTATGAGGAACTCGAAAATTTTGGTGCTATTATGGGTTCCGGCGGAATAGTTGTGATGGATGAAGAAACCTGTATGGTTGATATTACCAAGTTTTATATCGATTTTATCCAGAAGGAAAGTTGCGGAAAATGTATTCCCTGCCGCGAAGGCACACAACGTATGCTCGAAATACTCGAAAAAATAACCAAAATACCCAAAGATGAAGCTTCGCACCAAACACTCGAACGTTTTAAAGGGGTGATGCAACTCGAAAACATTGCGGAAGTTATCAAAGATACTTCTCTTTGCGGATTGGGAAAAACTGCTTCCAACACTTTTCTGAGTACCTTAAAATGGTTCAGGGATGAATACGAAGAACATATTTTCGACCGAAAATGCAAAGCCGGTGTATGTAAAGAACTGCGTAGTTTCTATATAGATGTGGACAAATGCACAGGTTGTAATGCCTGTATGCGCAAATGTCCCGAAAATGCCATTATCGGAACGGTGAAGTATCCACATTTTATTGTTGAATCGAAATGTATCGGTTGTGGTATATGTTTCGAAACATGTAAATTCAGTGCGATATTTGTAAAATAAATATCTATAAAGAATAAAAAGAAATATACTTTAAACAAATAACTTTTAAGCAATGATTTTCGATATAGAAGTTAACAACAAGATAATTAAGGCCAAGAAAGGCGAAACCATTTTATCGGCATTAAGCCGCAATGGAATAAAAGTTCCCACCTTGTGCTTTATGGAAGATTTGCTCCCAACCGGAGCTTGCCGTATTTGTGTGGTTGAGGTGGAAGGACAGGATAACCTGGTGCCTTCCTGTGCACAGCCTGTTGAAGAATGGATGAAGATAAAAACTCATTCGCCAAAAGTTATAAAAGCCCGCAAAACCATTGTTGAGTTATTGTTATCCAATCATCCCGACGATTGCCTTTACTGTGAACGCAATGGAAATTGCGAACTTCAAAAGCTGGCAATTCAGCTTAATGTATTGGAACGCAGAATCAGTGGAAAAAAAGGAAATCAGAAAGCTGACCGCTCGGGTTCGAGCATGGTAAGAGATCCGAAGAAATGTATTCTTTGCGGAAGATGTGTAAGGGTTTGTGAAGAAATTGTGGGAGTAACCGCCATTGATTTTATCAAACGCGGAAATCAATGTGAAATAACTCCTTCATTTAAAAAAGGAATCAACCTTTCGAGTTGCATCAATTGCGGACAATGTATCATGGTTTGTCCAACAGGTGCTTTGTATGAAAGGGATCATTTGCCCGAAATCATCGATTCGTTGAATAATCCTGCCAAGCATGTGGTTATTCAATACTCACCAACCATTTCTGTTTCGCTGGCCGAAGAATTTGGTGTAAAATCGGGTAAGGATATTAATGGCATGCTCAATGCTGCTTTACGCAAAATAGGTTTCAACAGAATATTTGATACCAGTTTTGCTGCCGATATCAATACTATGGAAGTTGCCAATCAATTGGTAGCAAGAGTTAAGGAAAATCAGAATTTACCTATGTTCAGCAGTTGTTGCCCTGCCTGGGTTAAATATGTGGAACAAACCCATCCCGAACTGATTCCAAATTTGTCAACTACCAAATCGCCTCAGCAAATGATGGGTGCTTTGGTAAAGTCATATTATGCGGAAAACCAGCATATAGCTCCTGCTGATATTTATACGGTTTCCGTAATGCCTTGCATTGCAAAGAAATTTGAAGCCCAGCGCGAGGAAATGACGCACAAAGGAATAACAGATGTGGATGCCGTATTAACCACCCGCGAACTGGCAAAATTAATCAGGCTTTATGGTATTGACATTATGAATATTGAATCGGAATTAGCGGATACCATTTTAGGAACCAGAAGTTCGTCGGGTAAATTGTATGCTGTTTCGGGAGGAGTATCAGAGGCAGTGGCCCGAACTACCTTCGCTATTTTAACCGGTAAAGATCTGGTTAACTTTAAAATAACCGAATTGAGAGTGCATAATAAAAACAGAAAGGAATACAGGCTAAAGGCGGGCGATTATGAAATCGGATTTGCAGTTGTAAGTGATATGATTAACGCCGAAAAACTAATGAAAGAAATAAAATCGGGACGAAAAGATTTGCATTTTATTGAAGTAATGTCTTGTCAGGGTGGCTGTGTAAATGGTGGCGGACAACCTATTCCGGCAAGAAAAGAAGATATAAAAGCACGAATTAAGTGCATTTATGATGTAGATGACAAAGAATCCATTAAATTTGCACATAAAAATCCTCAGCTTAGCGAAATATATAAAAACTATTTATCGGTTTCGGGTGAGGATCATTCCAATCAGATTTTACATACCGGGTTTACTAAACGAGATGTGCTTTTGTAACCGTTAATGATTAATTATATGCAAAAATTGAAAAACAAGTAAATGAGGCAATTAATGAAATAATATTTTGTAATTTTAACAATCTAAAATAAATCAAAATTTTAAACAATTTAATAAAATCAAACATGAAAAAAATAATATTTAACGCATTTTGTTTGTGTGTATTTTTTATGACTATTACTTGCTCTTATGCACAATCAGAATATATTCCCTTGTTAAAGATTAATAATCAGTGGAATGTTTTACGAAGAGATGCAAATCCATACTTAAATTATACAGAAATATTTAAAATTGATAAAGACACAGTAATTAGCGGAAAATCATGCAAAAGGATTATGAAAAGCACTGATAGTTCTTCAAATGCAATTTATAGCTTTGCTTATTATATGTATGAAGATACACTAACAAAAAAAATATATACACTTGATAATAACTTTAATCAAAAATTATACTTTGATTTTAGTGTAAATACCGGAGATACATTGGTTTTGTATTGTCCGTATCATAGTTTAGTAAGTTGCGATACCTTTTATGTAAATCAAACAGATACATTTAATATTGGTGGTTTATACAGAAAAAGGGTTTCAACAATCTTCAAGATAGCAGGTATTAGCATTCAGGCAGATGATTGGTATGAAGGAATCGGCACTTTAAAAGGATTACATTATGGTGGTTATCCTCCATATACAGGTCAACTGATGAAACTTCTATGCTTTAAGAATAATAATCTGTTAATTTTTGAAAATACAGGTAGCTACAATTGCTATTACACCAATGTAGGGATAAACGAAACTGAAATACAGCAATATTCTGTTTATCCGAACCCTGTATCTGATAATTTGTATATTAAAAGTTCTCAAAATAAAGATTTTTATCTGCAAATTTTCGATATTGATGGAAGATTGGTGTTTAATCAAAACTTAATAGAACAAAACAATACAGTTTCAATTTCAAATTTTAATAGAGGAATTTATTATGTAGTGATATATAATAAAACCAATAAAATATTTACAAAAAAAATAAGCAAATTTTAAACAATTAATATCATGAAAAAAATAAAAGTAGTTTTATGTTTGATAATGATGTTTATATTTCAATCATCATTTTCTCAATTAATATATCCAATAAATGGAGTCTATAATACAGACACAATAGTCCATTTAACAAATATACCAAAAGTATTTTCATTAAGTATTAATGGGCAAATTCAATTAAACTCAAATATTGGATTTGTGAAAGTAATTATGAAAGATGTTTCGGGTGAGGATCATTCCAATCAGATTTTACATACCGGATTTACTAAACGGGATGTGCTTTTGTAATGGATTATTCATTATAACAGTTTATAAGATCATTCATTAAATGCGAAATAACAATTTAAAAATCAAATAAAAAATGAACAAAAAAAGTATTATAATTAAAACAAGTATTCTGATTGCAGTTGCAATAATTATCGCTTCGATGCCAGCCTGCAATAATGGTAGTAAATCAGAAGGTAACGGAAAAGATAGTTTGACGGGAACCATCAGCATTTCGGGTGCATTTGCATTGTATCCGGTAACAATAAAATGGGCCGATGAGTATATGAAAATCCATCCCGATGTAACCATTAATATTTCGGCAGGTGGTGCCGGAAAAGGAATGACCGATGCCTTATCGGAAATGGTTGATCTGGGTATGTTTTCCAAAGAGGTTAGCCCTGAAGAAAAAAACAAGGGTGCCTGGTGGATTTCAGTTACCAAAGATGCGGTTTTGGCAACTGTAAATGTAAAAAATCCTGAAATCCAAACGATAAGAACAAAAGGTCTTACCATGGAAAAGTTTTATGACATCTTTATTACAGGCAAAATCACCAAATGGGGAGCTGCTTTGGATACAAAAGGAAAAGATGCTATAAATGTTTACAGCCGTTCCGATGCTTGCGGTGCTGCAGAAATGTGGGCTAAGTTTCTGAACAACAAAAAGCAGGAAGATCTTCAGGGAATCGGTGTAAATGGTGATCCCGGTGTTGCCGATGCTGTTAAAAAGGATTTACTGGGAATCGGTTTCAACAACATTGCTTATGTTTATGATGTTAATTCGCGCCAGAAATACGAAGGCATGGAAGTTGTTCCTATCGATATCAACAAAAACGGAATGATTGATTCTGTAGAAATGGTTTATAATGGGTTGGATGATATTACGGCTGCCATAAAAGATGGTCGTTATCCTTCGCCACCGGCACGAGAATTGTTTTTTGTTTCTCATGGTGCTCCAAAAAGCCCGCTGGTAAGAGATTTTATTAAATGGGTTTTGACCGATGGACAGAAATTTGTTACCGAAGCCGGTTATGTTCTGTTACCTGAAGAAATCATTGCCAAGGAATTGGAAAAACTTAAGTAATAAAGAAGACGGAAGTCAGAAGTCAGAAGTTGAATAACGAACTTTGAACGGGTATTTTTAAAGTAATATTAAAATAATGATATACAACAGAGATTTGATTTTCGAAAACGCCAGAAATTCTGCCGTTTTCGGTCTTCGGTCTTCAAACAGAAAAACATGATTGTACTATTCTATAACAGAAAAACAAAAAATCGCATCAGCACTGCCTGGATGTTTATTGCCATTTCACTGGTTATAATTCTCCCTTTTTTGCTTGGTATCGGGTTGTATTATAAATCTTCCCTGTTGTTTGTTGATAATTCACTGGGCGATTTATTGTTTTCGAAAGTATGGAAACCAAGCCAGGGAAAGTTTGGCTTTTTCCCTTTCATTATGGGTTCGTTGTGGGTAACGGTGATTGCCATGCTCATTTCTGCACCTATCTGTATATTTGCAGCACTTTCCATTACCCAGTATTCCAAAAAGTTCTACCTTAAAATCATTCATCCGGTTATCGATATTCTAGCTGGAATTCCATCGGTGGTTTATGGCGTATGGGGAATATTGGTGGTGGTTCCTTTTATATCGGAGGTAATTGCTCCGGTGTTTGGTGCCAAAACCATGGGTTATAGTATTCTGGCGGGTGCCATCGTGTTATCGGTTATGATTATTCCGTTTATACTTAATATACTTATCGAAATCTTTCATACCATTCCGATCGAACTTACCGAAGCTTCCCTTTCGGTGGGAGCTACCAAGTGGCAAACCATTAAGTTTGTGCTGGTAAAAAAAGCGGTTCCCGGCATTATGGCTGCCATTGGCTTTGGCTTTGCCCGTGCTTTTGGCGAAACCATGGCGGTACTTATGGTGGTGGGAAATATGGTGCAGATACCCAAAAATGTATTTGAAGCAGGGTATCCGTTGCCGGCACTTATTGCCAATAACTATGGCGAAATGTTATCCATCCCTCATTACGATGCTGCTCTCATGTTTGCTGCATTGATATTGTTTGTGGTGGTAATGTTTTTTAATGCGTTGATGCGGATGCTGATTGTAAGATATGATAAATACTAAAAGGGAGTTATAAATGAATAATTTGTTGTATAATGGAATCTGAGATTAAAATTTACAAAGCCGATAATGGTCAAACTGAAATTCATGTTAAGTTTGATAATGAAACAGTTTGGTTGACTCAGAAACAAATGGCTCAATTGTTTGATAAAAATACAGATACGATAGGTCTTCATCTTAAAAATATATATCAATCTGGTAAATCGGATGAGTTTTGAACTACCGAGGAATACTCGGTAGTTCAAGTTGAAGGGAAACGAAATTGTCTTGTCCTAACATAGGTTGACAAAAAAAGTAAATAAATGTTAACTTAAAATAGGACTAAAATGGAAGAAAAAATGTATTTTTCAGTAGCTTTAAAAATCGGTTGTAAATGAAGTTTTGTGAGTGAAATACCACTTTAAAACAAGGACATCAGAGATCTGAATAACAACAAGCCACTTCCGAAGGAGGATAACAGAGAAAAAAGACAGGAAAATACAATAAGGAATAAAAACAGGAATAAAAAAAACATAAAATGAGAAGCAGTTTAATACATATTTTAAAGAAAAGAGGAATAATGCTATTATTCTTGCTTCTGGTTATTACAATTAATCTGCAATCTCAAACAAACTATTTTAATAATTATTATAATCCCAATAATACAGGTTCAATGTCTGGTGCAATTTATCCTACTAATAACGGCTATGTATGTGCAGGACTAATGCAAGATTTGATATATTGGAAAAATAATATTGTACTTTCAAAACTTGACAGTGTTGGAAATTTGCTTAGTTTTAAAGAAATTAAGCTGGATAGTAGTAATTATTATGTAGGAGCTTGGGGGGGGGGAGGCTTTGCTAAATGCAGCAATGGTGATTTTATTTTAGGAGGAGATATTTTTTCTGATACTTCAAATGGTAATATTCAGTATATTAAACATTTTATAATGAAAATGAACAATAATCTTGATACTTTGTGGACAAAAAATATTGATTTTGGTTCATTTTGGGAATCTGGCATTTACCAATGTAAGGAAACTTCAGATCACGGATTTGTTTTGTGTGGAGAAACCATAATAAGTTCAACCATAATTAACGTATTATTTATAAAAACTGATAGTATTGGTAATACACTTTGGAAAAAAATATATAATATTTCAGGGTATAATGGTGACCAAAGGGATAAAGCATTAAATGTAACAGAAACTCCAGACAAAGGCTTTTTATTGGGTTGTTATACCTATTCAATTCCAAGTATGGGTATGTATGAGGGTTCTGGTGATGGCGTTGTTATTAAAACAGATAGTTTGGGTAACGCTGTTTGGATTAAAAATGTAGGGGGTCCATTAATGGATGATGCAGCCATTATTAGAGTATGTCAGGACGGTAATTATTTAATAGCCACAACTTATGCGTATTTTACAGCCCAATATAATGATCATTCTAAATCCAAACTAAGATTAATAAAAGTTACTCCAGCGGGTAATATAATTTGGGATAAACAGTATGAGCCAATTATTTCTTCATTATCAGTTAAAAAAGTAATAGAGTTAGCTAGTGGTGATATTGTTGTTGGGGGTACAAAATCACATCATACAAGCGAATACCAAGGATATTATGATTCATATTTATTTAAATTAAATGCAAATGGCGAGAGCATCTGGTACAGAGAGTATGCAAAAGCAACAGATACAGTGTTGTTAACATGGAATAGCCTTTATAATTTTGAACAAACACCCGATGGTGGTTTTGTAGCGTGTGGAGAAATGTCTGTAAATCCTCAAATACCACAGAGTATATGGGTATTTAAAACCGATAGCCTTGGCTGCCTGCAACCCGGTTGCCAGTACGTGGGAGTAGAGGAGTTGCAAGCTGCAAAAGGTGAACTCAAAATCTTCCCCAATCCTGCCACAACTCAGACTACTATAACTTACCCAACCACAGAAAAAGCCATCATACTGCAACTATACAATATGCTTGGGCAACTAATATATGAGGAAAAACTAAGCAAAGGCAGCAGCCAGACTATAATAGATACCAGAGAATACAAAAAAGGATTATATAAAGTGGTGGTGGGAGAGAGCAGTGGAAGCTTGCTGCTAAATAACGAATAACGAATAACTTAATAACTTAACAACAAACAATGCTAAAGAAAGTAGAAGAATATTTTTTCAGGGGACTGATGCTGTTGAGCAATCTGATTATACTTTTTGTATTGGGATTAATCATTTACAGCATCTTCAAAAAAGGATTAAGCTCCCTTTCGTGGGAAATGCTTACCCAGCGGCCTCACGGAGGTTACTATTACGGCAAGGAAGGCGGCGTGCTCAATGCCATAGTGGGTTCGCTTTATTTGTCTGTAGGAGCTACTGTGCTGGCAACTTTTATCGGTGTGCCCGTTGCATTGTTTATGAACGTTTACCTTATAAAACAAAAACGGGTATTAAATTTTATCCGCTATTTATTAGATCTTATATGGGGTGTTCCATCCATCGTTTACGGAGCCTTTGGCTTTAGCCTTATGGTTTTTCTGGGAATAAAAACCTCGCTGCTTGCCGGTATAATTACCGTTACCCTTTTCATATTACCCATTATGATAAGAGCCTGTGACGAAATTCTTAAAACTTCGCCCATCGGTTTGCTCGAAGCAGCCTTATCGCTGGGATCCACCAAAACCGAAACTTCATTCAGGGTGGTGCTTATGCAATCCTTTTCGGGAATTGTTACCGCCATTTTGCTATCGTTCGGAAGAGCCATAGGTGATGCTGCATCGGTATTGTTTACAGCAGGTTATACCGACAATATACCCACTTCGCTAAGTGAGCCGGCTGCCACGCTGCCTTTGTCCATCTTTTTCCAGTTGAGTTCGCCGGTTCCCGAAGTACAAAACCGTGCTTATGCCAGTGCAGCTATCTTAACCATCATTATACTTATTATCAGCGTTTCATCAAGAGCCATATCAAAAAAATATCATAAAAACAGAATCTAAATCATATCATGGATAACAACACAAAAATAAAAGTTGACAATTTAAACCTTTATATAGGTAAGCAGCATATACTGAAGGATATCAATATCGAAATTCCCGAAAATAAACTTACCGTTATTTTAGGTCCGTCGGGCTGTGGCAAAACCACCTTGCTCAAATGCATGAATCGTTTGACCGATTTGTATCCTGATGTAAAAATCAATGGAAGTATTTTTATTGATAATGAAGATATATTGCATACCAATACCGATGTTACCGAAATCCGTAAGAAAATGGGATTGCTTTCGCAACGTCCGTTTCCATTGCCCATGAATATTTACAACAATGTAGCTTATGGATTAAAGATAAGTGGCAGACGCAACAAAAAGGCATTAAATGCAAGAGTGGAAAACTATCTGAAAATAGTTAGTTTATGGGATGAAGTTAAAGACCGTCTTCACGAACCTGCAAGCAAGCTTTCGATAGGGCAGCAGCAGCGTTTATGTCTGGCGAGAGGATTGGCAGTTGACCCTGAAATTATCCTTGCCGACGAACCTACTTCAGCACTGGATCCCATTTCGAGCGAAGCCATCGAAAAGAAGTTTGTAGAATTGAAGCAGCAATATACCATAGTGATGGTTACACATATTTTACGTCAGGCACGCCGCATCGCCGACCATGTTATTTTTATGTATATGGGCGAAGTAATTGAGCAGGGACCCGCAAAAGAAATATTTGAAAATCCGAAAATGGAAAGAACAAAAAAATACCTGCAAGGTGCGTTTAATTAATAAATCAATAATTTACAAAATCAGAAAATAGAATGCCGGCACATAAACAACAATTGGTATTTACAATAAAGGACAAATGTAAGGTTTGTTACACCTGCGTTCGCGAATGTCCGGTTAAGGCCATTAAGATAGTAAACGGACAGGCAGAGGTTATCGACAAACGATGCATCGGCTGTGGCAACTGTGTAAAAGTCTGTATTCAGGAAGCAAAGGTATTTCTTAAAGCTACTACCGAGGTATTCGAATTGCTCAGATCCGATTCAAAAACCATAGCTATTATAGCACCAAGTTTTCCTGCCGAATTTGAAGAGATCAAGGATTACAAAACACTGGTTGGCATGATAAGGCAACTTGGATTCGATTACGTGTCGGAAGTTTCCTTTGGTGCCGATTTGGTTGCCCGTAAATATGCACATATATTAACGCATCCCAACGATGAAGGATTTATTTCGTCCGATTGTCCGGCAATCGCATTTTATATTGAGCATTACAGCCCTGAACTTGTACCTTACCTTGCTCCGATTGCTTCACCAATGGTTGCCATGTCGAGAGTGGTAAAAAAGAAATACGGCGATGATATAAAAGTAGTTTTTATCGGTCCATGCATTGCCAAAAAGGCAGAATCACTTGAAGTGGATGAAGTATTAACTTTCCGCGAACTAAGAGAGATGTTTCTTGAAGCAAACATTACTTACAAAGAAAGCAGCCCTTCGGAATTTGATCCTCCTCATGCAGGCAAAGGAGCCATATTTGCAATAAGCAGAGGGTTGCTGCAAACTACGGATGTTCCCGAAAATATATACGAAGGCAATGTAATTGTTGCCGATGGACGAATAGATTTCCGCGAAGCCATCAAGGAATTTGAAAATGGACTTATCCGTTCCAATAACCTGGAATTGCTATGCTGCGAAGGATGTATCATGGGTCCGGGAACTACCCGGAATGGAAAAAGATTTGCCCGCCGGATGATGGTAAGTAAATATGTAAAGGATAAATTGAAAACGATTGACAATTTGCAATGGCAAAAAGATATTGATACCTACAAGGATATTGATTTAACACAAAACTTCCTTGCTGCCGACCGCAGAATTCCCGATCCTACCTGGGCAGAAATAAATGAAGTATTAAAAACGCTTGGGAAATTCAGTGAGAAAGATCATTTAAATTGTGGAGCCTGTGGTTACGATTCCTGCGACGAACATGCCATTGCCATCATAAAAGGACTGGCTGAAGAAGAAATGTGTTTGCCTTATGCCATTGAAAAACTGCATAAATACATCCATGATCTGGCTATATCCAATGAGAAACTGGCTTCGGCCCAATTGGCATTGAAGCAATCGGAAAAACTGGCACACATGGGGCAGCTTTCTGCCGGCATTGCACATGAATTGAATAATCCACTGGGAATTATTACCATGTACAGCAATATATTAAAGGACGAATGCAAACCGGATGATCCCATCAAACAGGATCTGGATCTGATTGTGGAGCAAACCGACCGTTGCAAGAAAATTGTTTCCGGTTTGCTTAATTTTGCTAGAAAGAATCAATTGAATTATTCAGAAATAGATATTTACAAATTGTTTGAAAGAAGCAAACAATCGGTTATCTGTCCGGTAAGTGTTCATATTAATCTGAATTCAAATCTGAAGAA
>CAIZXK010000097.1 GCA_903936865.1 uncultured Bacteroidales bacterium
AGCTAAAGTTGAGTGATTTCTTTTGTCATCTACTTTGGTTATTTATTATAAATTTTCAAACAATGGACTTTCAGAAAATGTAATATCCTTATAAATAAATTGACCACTTTCTTCTTCTCTTTCTAATAACTGATCAGGTATATTTAAATAAATATATCCATTTTCAAATGCTTCGTCTTCAATGTATAGCGAGCGTGATGGCAAATAATAAGTTGAATCTTCAGTTGGTTCATAAGTATTAATACCTATTCCTTTATAATATATATCGTAAAGATCGTCTGGAATTAGTTTACTTATGTTTATTGAAGCTCTTAAAAGACAGGCTGTTCCACCTCCTTCACAATCAACGTGATATGGAATTCCGTTAGCTGATCTACAGGCACCACCACATACTGATTTATCATGTCCTACCCTGCTTTCCATAAGATACGACCCCTCATATGAATTTGTTTTTAATTTTTTCAGAATTTCAGCTTTTGAAGTTTCATCAATTTTTTTTACTTTTGTTTTTAAAGTTTCATTGTCTTTAACACATGATGTAAACCATACACCAAACAGGCACACCATTACTAAAAATACATTTGCTTTTTTCATTTTTATAAGATTTTTAAATTATTAATGAAGCAAATGTAATTCGCTGTTAATGTGATTACAAGCTTTTTGGTCAGTTTGTGGTGAGTATGTGTTTTGAGATGAAAATGCAATTCTATGTTGTTGTATGTCAGAATATTGCGTTGCTGGTCACATTTTTACCACAAAGATGTTAGGCGGTTAGCGTTTGGTATGTTTTCTGTAAGCAAATATCACTTTTATTTAAATTCTAATTTTCGAAATTAATTCTTAAATAACTTGAAATTATAGATACTTAATTTTATTAAAATGAATAAGTTATGAATCTCTTTTCTTGTTTTTCAACTTTTCCTTTTTTCAGTATGATTTTCAGACCACATTTTGGCTTTAATTATTTCTTAATAAATTCTTATATGTGCAGATAATTAGCAATATATATAAATAGTATTAATTGACAGACCACATTTTGCCTTTATTGAATACTATACTATTGTTTTTGCATTTTTATAACATTAAATTTGTTTTTTAATAAAATTTTTTATGAAAAAACTGATTATTTTAATTTATATTTTATTAAATTCAATATGTATTTATTGTCAGACTAATTTATTACAAGTAATTACTTCATCAGGTGATTATTTTAAACCAGATTCAATATCATTTTCTTTGAGTTGGACATTGGGTGAATGTATTACGGAAAACTACATATCAGCAGGTAGCATACTGACACAGGGATTTCAGCAAGGACATTTTCTAAGTGTGACTATAGATGAAATCAAGGACAAGGATTTGTCCATAATTGTTTTTCCAAATCCAACTACCAATTTCATTACTATTTATATTATGTCTTTGACTGAAAGAAACAGCGATTATCTTATTGAACTTTATGATTTGCAGGGCAAAATGCTTAATAAAGCGAAATTTAAACAGGATAAATTCCAATTGGATATGTTTTATTATCCAGCTGGAATATACTTGTTAAAAGTAATGACAAAAGGAAACAAATCTTTACAAAATTTCAAAATTCAAAAAACCAAATAAAAACCAATTATATGAAAAAAATTTCAAAATTAGTAGTAATTTTATTGTTAGCATTGTATTGTTCAATGATAGCTGCTATTGCACAATCACCCAGAATGTTTAAATACCAAACAATAGTTAGAGACAATAATGGTTATATTGTCCCAAATCTTGCAGTAGCTTTTCAAATTTCTATTTTACAAGGTGATACATCAGGAGCTGTGGTATATAGAGAAACACACCATAAAGCAACTAATAATTTTGGTTTGGTTAACCTAGAAATTGGCAAAGGATTAATTGATTCAGGTTCTATGAATATCATCAATTGGGCTAACGGTCCATATTATGTTAAAGTGGAACTTGATATTACCAATGGAACTACATTTACATATATGGGAACTTCCGAATTGCTTTCGGTACCTTATGCATTGTATGCTGAAAAAGCAGGAACAATAAGCTATACTGAAACTGATCCCATTTTTGCAACTCATCCTTCACATGGAATTACTTTAACAAAAATTACCAACTGGACAACCGCTTTTGGTTGGGGAAATCATGCAGGTTTATATCACCTTAATACATGGTTGCCCTCATGGACAGATATAACAAATAAACCTTTATTTTGGGATAGTAGCTGGGTTAGTATAAAAAATAAACCAAACTTCTCAACAGTAGCAATAAGTGGAGATTATAATGATTTATTAAACAGACCATCTCTTTGGGATAGTACATGGTTAAGTATTAAAAACAAACCGAACTTTGCAGCTGTTGCAGCCAGTGGAAATTACAATGACTTGTTAAATAAGCCAACTATACCAGTTGCACAGGTAAATTGTGACTGGAATAGTAGCAGTGGAATAAGTCAAATTTTAAATAAACCTGTACTTTTTGATGGAACTTGGAATAGTTTATCAGGCAAACCAAGTTTATCTACAGTTGCAACCAGTGGAAACTATAATGATTTGAATAATATACCTGCTCCTTATATTGCAGGAACAGGTATTCAAATAACAGGAAGTAGTATTAATGTTAATTTAAATCTTTCTGTATCCAATTTGGGAGATACATTAAAACTAACTCCAGGAAATTATGTAATTATACCTGGAATAAGTGCATATAATGCCAATGTTCAAGTAATATCTAATCCAATAATTGCAGGGATTACATCAACTCTTGCCATTTGCAATTACACAGTATTATCAAATACTTATAGTGTAATAGTAAATAGGGGTGTTTGCTGGGATACTATCAGTAACCCGACTATAAACGGAAGCCATACTTCAGAAGCAGGAGGAACCGGATCTTTTTCAAGCAATTTAACAGGGCTTCTATCAAATAAGGTTTATTATGTAAGAGCTTATATTATTAATAGTAATAGTACATATTATGGTAATCAAACTACATTTACAACTTTATCCACTGTAGCGACACTTACAACATCCGACACTTCTAATGTTACTCAATCTACAGCTAATTGTGGGGGAAATATAATTTACGATGGTGGTGCAAGTATTACAGAAAAAGGTGTTTGCTGGTCAACTACAACAAATCCCACCATCAGTAACAATAAAACTTCCAATGGAAGTGGTAATGGTAGTTTTACTTCCAATCTAAGCAACCTATTACCCAATACAACATATTTCATAAGAGCTTATGCTATGAATAGTGCTGGTTCAAGTTATGGTAACAATGTTTCATTTACCACCAAAGGATCTTTACCTACAATTACTACTGAATTTGTTCAAGGAATTACCAAAACAGAAGCAATACCATATGGTAATGTAGTAACTGCTGGAAGTTTTTCGGTTACGGAAAAAGGATTTTGTTGGTCTTCCAATAATACCAATCCTACAATTGAAAACAATAAAAAATCTTTTGGCAATGGAACCGGTGTTTTTAATGGCATGTTAACTTTTTTAACTCCAAATACAACATTTTATGTACGTGCATACGCAACTAATGCTCAAGGTACAAGTTATGGTAATGTTTTAACTTTTTCAACATTACCTGCATATTATGAAGGTTTTGAATCAGGAATGCCTATTGGTTGGAACGGTAATTGGAGTTTATCTTATTCAAATAAGTATGATGGATATTATTCGTTGTTTTCTGATCATACTAATGATACTATATCCTTTACAAGATCTATAACTGCTGCTGGTCAAATATCATTTTGGTATCTTGCTACCAATTACAATTGTACATATGGAAGTTCTCATCAGGATACTCCTACAAGAACTGATTTTTATATTGATAATGAATATAAAACAACTTGTACCAGTACATCATGGTCAATAATAACATTCCCAATTTCCGCTGGTACTCATACTTTTAAATGGTTAAACAGAGGAAGGGCAGGTACTCAATACTGTTGGAGTGATGGTTTTGAAGGTCAAGCATGGATTGATTATTTCATTTGTTCATATTAGAAAAAAAGGTAAAACGACTACACTTTTTGAAATATTGTAGTGAATAATATTTGAAAATGAAATTAAACATTATACCTCAAGTCTTTTATGATTTCATCGCAAGGTTAATACCTGGTACGATATTAATTTGGAGTTCTTTTCTAGTATATTATGGATATTCATTAAGTATTGTACTTTTTAAAAACAATTTGGGTAAAGCATGGAATACATATTTTATACTTATAATCGTAACTTTATTTGTTGCCTATATCATTTCTATTATTTTAAGTGGTATTGTTATCTTTATTACAGATAAACTGGGCTGGAGTAAATTTGCTTTTTTTATAAGTATAAAAAAGAATAATACTGAATGGAGAGAAATAGGATTACCAAAACACACTTTAAATGCAATGCAGATTTTAAAAACAAAATATAGTTCTGAAGAAAATGACTTACCAAGTCCTTCATTTATTTATGATTACTTAAGATTAAAGGCTCCTAATATTGGTGCAATGCTAGTCAAATTAAGGGCAGAATGTCATATGTGTAAAGTCTTAATTATAGGTTGGTCAATTTTAATATTCCTTAATTTATTAAACCTTAAATTTTTATCCTTTAAGTAATTTTTATTAATCGAATGTGTTTTGATAATAAGCACAATAGGTATGTTTTATTTCTTAAAGAGTCTTTATAAAAAATTTTTAATAGGTTTATGCAATTATTGGATTTTATTACATTCTGAGAAAGAATCAGAATACGAA
>CAIZXK010000098.1 GCA_903936865.1 uncultured Bacteroidales bacterium
AGGGTACAGTTTTCAACTACCTCAATATCGTTTTTTATAAGTAGCAATTTCAGGTCTGGGTTGGATGTACCAGGATTAAAAATTACACGTCTGGGTTTTAAATGAAGTATATAATCATAGTAGGGATGTGTATAATTAAGCATCAGGAAATACATATTATTATAAAAATGGTAATGGTGATAACTATTTTTATAAGGATATTTTTTCAATACATCTATTAAAAATTTCCTATTAACATCAAATGATATTTGTGTAACATTATAATTATTAAAAAACAAATCATAACTTGGATCGTATGCTATCCAAATACTGTTAATTTTAACTTCAACAATTGTATGTTCACTATTCAAATGAATTTCTCTTGTAGGAAAAGGACATTTTCTTCTGAAATCCTGTACTTTTCTAAAACAATCGCCTGAAAGTGTTTTTGAAATATCAGTAAACCATTTTTTTTCAAAATTTAATTTAATAGAATTATTATAGTTAGGATACAAGAAAAATATTGGTACAAGCATTAATATATAAATTAAAATCAGAAGTATACCCATTAATAAAATTTTCCTTTTTATTAGATTGTTTTGTATAGTAACCTTACCTATAAAAATAATATCTGGCTTAACATATGGTCTTAACGATAAATTCATCATTGAGCTTTTTGAGTTTTTCCATTATTACTTTTCTATTAATTTCTACCTTGAAAATGAATAATGAAATAATAGTTATTTTAGATTTATTATTAATAATATTAAACCAGTGAAAAAATAAGTTAAATGATTATAGTTCAAATTTTTTCAGATATTCTGGTACTCTTTCCAGACTATTAATGTTTTCAAGTTTTTCGTTTTCACGAATTAAATGGACTTTTCCATCCATATCTATCATCACAACATTCGGACGTAAGGTAATAAATTGCATCCATTGAGTCATATTATATGCTCCAACCTGATGTACTACCAAATGATCTCCTTTATTTAATAAGGGTAAATCGATATTGTCTCTAACCACATCAATATTCATACACAAAGGTCCGAAAAGTTGAGTAGTTTCAGTATAATGAGTAAATGGCTGAGCAGGTGTAATTTTATGATCATACCAAAAAGCTGTAAACAGGATATTTACGCCAATATCAAGTATAGTTGTACGTTTACCTTGCGAAGTTCTTTTATTGGCAATTACGCTTCCAAGTAAAAATCCTGCATCATCAATCAATGCTCTGCCGGTTTCTAATATTAATAAAGGTAATTCGTTGTTTCTGAAATTTGCATTCAGCAAAGTAGAAGTAATGGCTTCTGCAAAATCATCAAATGATGGATTTGTATCAGAACCAGGCAAATACGCACCTTTTAATGTGTTTTTAGAAGCAAATCCACCACCGAGATCAATATATTTTATGGAATGGTTGTATTTTTGTTCTATACCTATTGCTAAATCGGCCAACTTGGATGCAGCAACCGCATAAGCACTGGCAGTCAACATAAAAGTACCAATATGGCAATGTAATCCCATTAATTCCAATTTACTGGAACGCATGATTTTATTTAAAGCATCCCAAGCTTGTCCATTCTCGTAATTGAACCCAAAACGATCCCACATTGGATAAATGCCAGTATCCATATTTATTCTGATGGCTACTTTTGCACGTTTTTCAGTATTTTCGGTCAATTCAATTATTGTATATAATTCATCCAAATGATCTATATGAATAAGTGATTCATTTTCAATTGCCTTTTTTAAATCATTTTGATTTTTATCAGGTCCATTAAAAATTATTTTTTTACCATCAACACCATTTCTCAACGCTTTTTCGTATTCAAAACCTGATACAACTTCAGCCCAGGATCCTTCCTGATGAAATACATTACAAACTGCACTAATATAATTGGTTTTGTAAGACCAGGCAAACTGTACTTTTGGATAACGTGTTGAAAATGCTTTTTTAGCTTTTTTATATGTAGAACGTATTGTACTTTCTGAAATTACAAATAAAGGAGAACCGTATTCATTAATCATTTCTTTTACCGAAACGCCATCAATATGTGTTAAAGGAGCATATTCTGTTCTCAAGCCAAATTTATTTGGCATTCCTGTTTCTAATTTTTTAATTACTGGTCTTTCGTATCTTAATTTTTCCATTGTTTTTAATATTTAATTGTTTTTTTTCTACCATCAGCTTATACAACTAAGCAAATTTTTGGTATCACTTACTATTTATTTTATTTTTATCAAAATTTTCAAGCTTAAAGTTCACCTTTGGTCGAAATTTCATGAAACTCATTGATGTCAACAATCATATCCCATGCATAACGGATAAACATTTTCCCTTTTTCGTAATCTGTATATGGAATTACTTCTTCTCCTATTGCCAGATTTACCATTGCTTCAGGTATATTTTGACCAACACCAACCGCTAAATAAATCCAGGCTGGCATTCTGGGATTGATTTCCAATAAATAGAATTCATTATCCTGCCCCTTCATTAATTCCAATTCGAAACCACCTCGCCATTTAGTTTGACTTACAAATTTGTGAGTAAGATCTATCATCCTTTTGTCGTCAATGGTAATTCCACCCCAGGCTTTTCCTTTATCGGTAATGTATTGTTTTCGCATTGGTACAGCTGCTATTGTATTGCCTTTACCATCACCCAAACCTGTGATATTGTATTCGGTACCATGTACAAATTGCTGAACTACAATTGGTAATCCCCATTTTGCACTTATTTTATTGAAATAACTCTTTGCCTGTTCCAGGTTATAGGCAATACTGGCATCATAATATTTTCCTTTAATCACCATTGGAAATTCAAAATCATTGCTTAATGAGTAGATTTCTCCAGTACTGAAAATTGATTTGCTGAAAGGAACTTTAATATCGTATTTTTTACCAAACTCGGGAAGATTAACTTTATGACGTTCTTCAAATTGCATCATAGTTGGCAGAAAAGTATTGATTCCCATAGCTTTTAATGTATCTTCCAATTTCATAAATGAATACAATTCAGCATCAAAATTAGGTATAATTACATCAAGCTTTTCAATATCGTGAATATACTCCAGACGTGCGAGCAGCGTCTCAGCCCCAGCATTAGGATATGGAATCTGATAGGTTTTATCAACCACATCATGCATATAAATTCCAGGTTCGAGCGACTCGTAAGAAAGACCAATAATGCGAACATCGAAACTTTCGGCTTCACGTAATCCTCTGATTACTGCAACTCCAGGTCCCGGACTATCAATGGCATTCAGCCCACTGACAGCAATGCATAATTTACGCTTCTTCATTAGTATCAATTAAATTATGTTGTTTTAATAATCCGATAAAATCAAAATAATCTCTTTCAAATGTTGTTATTTCAACACTATATTTATTCATAAGAGATTGTTCTATTTCATCATAGGCTTGTCCGGTTTTCATAAGACTTATAATTTCAGCTCCAATAGGATTTACTGAAAATGATTCACCGTTAACCGGATTAAAAACAAACCCTGAATCGCTTATGGCTATATTTTTATTTATTTTCATTTTTTAATATTTAAATTATTCGAATTCTTTTTATTTTTGAAGTTGCAATATTACGACAACAAACGTTGCTTAATGTTATAAAATTTTATGTTTATGTTATAAATTTTTAAAGCCTATCGGTAAAAAATGGCTTTTGAGTGGTAAAAAACACTTATTTATACCAAATTTTGTTTATCAGAAATTCATTCCTTTTATTTTATTCTTATCATTTTAATTGAAATTAATATTTTTTATCTTTGCAGCTTATACCTGTTTCTATAATGGAATATATAATTTTATCAGGAGTTTTTGAAGCTTTATTTCTGGCTTTTCTTTTGTTTTTCAAAAAAGGGAAAACATTGTCAGATAAATTACTCAGCATTATTTTTTTGTTATATGCCATTAATATTCTATTAAGTTATATTGAAGTTTATAATCGCAGCCATAATTTCCCCTTCCCTTTATTTATCAATACTTCCGTACCATTAATAATATTACACGGTCCCGCTTTATGGTTTTACATTAAATCACAAACTGAACAGAATTTTCATTTCAGGAATATTTATTTTTTACATTTCATTCCTTTTACTTTATTATTAATCGATCAGTTCGTTGAAGTTTTCTTACTTCCTGATTCAGAAAAAATTACAATGGTTCATAATGACTTATTCCGTAGTTTTTTCACCTACAAATTCTTTGTTATATTGATGGCAGTTTCTACAATTGGATATTTTGTCTGGAGTCTTATTTTAATCAAAAAATACCAGATGAGAATAAAAACATATTTTTCACAAATCAAAAAAATTGACTTGCAATGGCTTAAGACTTTACTCATCGCTGCATTGATTTCTTATAGCTTAATATATATTATGTACATTGCTGATATTCTTTATCAGTTTACACCTCCGGGTTTGCTTCATGCAATTAGCTTTAGTATTGGTTCAGTTTATATTTTGTTTCTTGGATTTTACGGACACCGGCAAGGAAATTTATTTTCTTCTTTTCCTGTCAATCTTGATTTAAACAATGCCATTATTGAAATAAAAGTAGAAAAACCACTATTAAAAGAGGAAGAGATTTTTATAAATGATTTGTTTAATTTTATGAAAACTAATAAACCTTATCTTAATTCTGAACTTACAATTGCTATGTTAGCTAATGATTTAAATGTAACATCCGAATATCTTTCAGGAATTTTAAACGGACAGCTAAACAATAATTTTTTCGATTTCATTAATCATTATCGCATTGAAGAATTTAAAATTCGCTGCAAAGATCCAATAAACAACAAACTTACGCTTATGGGTATTGCTTATGATAGTGGTTTTAATTCCAAAGCAACATTTAACCGTGTTTTTAAAAAAGCTACAGGGCTTACTCCGGGTAATTATAAAAATCAAACATGATGCTTTTCCAAAATTCAGATTAGAAAAACAGATTCAACTATTAGTACAGTTTTAAAATCAACTACTGATGCTCAACTCTTAGCAAATCATTTATTGTTTTTACTGGATTAAAAGTTATGATAGGAACTTCTACAAATACACTAATCCATTCTGCCATAGCACCATTCCACAAACCAGGTAATTCCTGAGCTTTCAGATTGCGACCATCCTTTGATTTAGTTGAAATAAAACCAGTTGAAAAATCAATAAATTGCTTTAAATCAAATAATTTACCTTTATAATCTCTAACACCACAAACCAAATCAACCGGATTAAAGTGTGTTGCTGCTTTATAAACCTGATTTTGACCTGAATTTTCAAGATTTATTTGTGAAGATTCAATAATTTGAAGAGAAATTTCACCTTTCAGATTTCTTACCCAAAACGGTCCACCTCCTGGTTCGCCTTCATTTTTAACCATTCCACAAATTCTTATGGGGCGGTTTAATCTGTTGAAAATATATTTAATCCTTTCCTCCCTGCTCAGATTTTCAAAACTTTCGTGAAACCTAATCTGAAGTTTTTGTTGAGCAAAATCAATAATTTCATCTAATTTACCATCATCAAGAACTCCTGTTTCCAGTATTTTTAAATATTCAAAAGTTTTTAATTGAATACTGATTAAATAACCACCCAGTGCTTTTTTATATGAATAAGTGAGTTCCTTATACTTATCAGGAACAATATTATCAATATTTTTAACAAAGATAATATCACTGCTCAAATCATTTAAGTTTTCAATAAGAGCTCCATGTCCTCCGGGTCTGAACAAAATATTCCCGTCGCTTTCCCTGTAAACTTCATTGTTCAGTTCAACTGCAATAGTATCAGTAGCTGGTTTTTGTATTGAATGGCTAATTTTGAAAATTACATTAAAAAGACTTTCATATTTAGGCTTTATTTCATTAATTAGTTGAGTAAATTTTTCTATATGCTCAGGTGAAATGGTGAAATGAATAAATACATTTGAATTTGCATCTTTTGCATAATGAACTCCTTCTACTAAATGCTCTTCAATGGCCGTACGCGAATAATCCTGATAATGATGAAATTTTAAAAGACCTTTTGGTAAACTTCCATAGTTTAATCCTTTTTCATCAAGTAAAAAGTTAATAATCGTATGATAATTCTTCTTTTGCAAACAGTCCTCAATATCTTCATTATTAGCCAGCATTACATCTTTTAAATCCTGATAAAAAGGAAATTTCTTGATTTCGGTTATAAATCTATATACAGAATTGAAGCTTTTATCACTTTCGTATAAATGCAATCCTTTCTCATCTGGTTTGTATTTTTCACGAAAAGTGAACAGATTTTTAAACATTCGGCTAGCAGCACCCGAAGCAGGAACAAATTTTATTACCTTTCGATTTTTTGCAGTTAGCTCAAAAATAGTAATATAATAATCAATATGCTCTTTGTCGAGTATTATTATACCATCCTTAACTGTTGCAGGTTTTGTTAAAATTACGAATGGAAACCCATTTTTAAAGTTCAATAATTGCTGTTCAATTGTTTCAACATCTATTCCCAGTTGTCGAAATTGATCAAGATCTTTTTGTAAAAACATAATATCAGGAATTTGACTTCAAATGTATAAAATATTTTTATTATAAATACAAAAGCGCAAAAATAAATTCAATTTTTATTTTGCAAAAAAATAAAAAATCGATTTCCTATTAATAATGGAAACATTTTATTTTCACAAACTGCAATATAATTACCACAAATTGAATTGATTACTGTATTATTGAAATTGTTAAAAGATGAAAATGAAATCCATTAAAATAAAAATCTCAAAAGGAAAAGGTGTTTAATAAATATTCAGGTTTATAACAATAGCCTAAAAAATCAGTAACAATCAAGCTACAAACTATAAATCAATTACATATAAATTTTGAAATTATATGGGTATTATCAATTTTTATCATGGTAATATGCAGCAATCATTAATGCTCCACCCATTAAACCCATATCTTTAAGCAACATAAACAATGCCATTGGCATAGTTGCTTCTGCAAATAAACCTGGAATATGTATAGTTAAAATAAAAATCAGAAGCAAACCTGCCAGACTTAGGCAAGTTATCTGAATAAATTTATTTAACATAATACTGATTGAAGCAACAATTAGAACTAATCCAGTAAAAAGAATCATAAATCCACTGTCAGGAATAAAAGATGTTTTTTGCATAATCTCCAGAAAGGTATCTTTCATTAAAAAATGATTTAACCCCACAATACCAAATGGTAAAGCAAATAAAATTCTTCCGATGGTAAATAAATTTTTCATAGAGCTTTATTATTTAAACTATAATTATAAAATAAATGAACTTATTTGAGAAAATTTAACAAGAATAAGGATGTTTTGTTTAACAAAACATTAAACAAAAGTGGAAAAATGGAATTATTACAGTATATTTTAATGATAATATATTTATATCGGGAAATCTAAAAATTGCTTTTCCTTCTTTAAAATACAGTTTTAAAATCATTCAAAACTTTTATTATTATAAGGTATTCATTTTATCTTTTCTAAGTTCTCATTTATATTGGTATGCTACAGAATGTTTGTTTATATAAGTCTGATTTTCAAAACGCTATTAATAGATAAATATTGAAATTATTTTTTTAATAATCCCTGCGGATACTCGATATTAGAAAGAAACAAACCTTTTGCAGGAACAGAAAATCCAGCTTTTGAACGGTTTTTGCTTTCAATAATTTTATGAATATCTTCAATTTCAATATTACCTTTCCCTATTTCCATTAAGGTACCAACTACAGCTCTTACCATATTCCTCAAAAAACGATCGGCGGTAATGGTAAAAATCAAACCATTATCTATTTGTTCCCAATTAGCCTGCATTATTTTACAATTATTGGTTTTCGTTTGTGTATTAGATTTCGAAAAACAGGAAAAATCAGTATATGCAAAAAGAACTTTACAGGCTTCATTCATTTTTTCAACATCTAATCGGCCATAAAAAGTATAACTGAAATCGATGTTAAAGATATTTTTTTTAGTGTTTATATAATATTTATAAGTCCGGGAAATGGCATCAAATCTTGCATGAGCTGAATCTTCCACATGAAAGATATTATAAATTAAAACATCATTAGTTAGCAATCCATTCAACTTATATACAATTTTAGGAATTTCAGAATCAATTATTGGATTTTCCAACTCAAAATGAGCGTAATAATCAGACGCATGAACCCCGGCATCTGTTCTTCCAGCTCCATTAAGTTCAATCGGAGTTCTGAAATACAAACTTAAAGCGTCATTTAAAACCTGTTGAACTGTTATGGCATTGTTTTGAATCTGCCAACCATGAAAATTACTGCCATTATATGCCAAATGTAAAAAATAACGCATAGTTTCTATTTTTTGCAAAGTTAAAAAAAACAGATTAAAAAATTTGTTTATTGCACATCTAGGATATTAATTGTATATTTCTGACTAAATTTACACTTCATTCCGGAGCATACTGACAGGTCGTTCCGAAGCAAACTGACACCTTAAAACGAATAGGATTTATATAAAATAGTAAATCCTAAATTTTCGAAAAATCGGAATAAAAAGATGGAAAAAGACCGTATGTTGCTACGATGCATAACTTACTTCAATGCATTTACGCTAAATTAAGAAAATTGAAATTTAAAAAGACTACCCTTTTCTTGAATTCTCTTTGTAACGCTGATAATACGGATACGTTCTAAGAACGCAAATTAAAACTAATCTTTTTAAATTTAAAAATCCGATTTTATGAGTGTTCTCTTTAAAGAATCAGCATTATCAGCATATCATAAAAAGGGGAAAAATAAAAAAAATGGATATTAACACAAACCCTTTTTATCAATGTAACAGTACAAAATATTAATAAACTTAGCAAAATAAAATTAGATTTTATCTCGCCCTTCAGGGAAAGGTTAATAAAAATCAGTCAGATTTAACCTAATATCAAATAATATCATTGCCATTCTACCATTATATATTAATTTAGCTTGCGAATTAAAAAATTACCACATTAATGAAAGCCGCCTCATTAAAACTTATTAAAACAGAACTGGATTTGCTGCATCCTGAGCGGGTTAAAGCCCTCTGTCTGCTTATGGCTAAATTCAGGAAAGAGAACA
>CAIZXK010000099.1 GCA_903936865.1 uncultured Bacteroidales bacterium
AGGAAATAATAGCTACAATAAATACTAATGAAAAAATTTATTTGGAAGATATAGATAATATTATTGATAATGAACTATATTCTTTCTTATTAAGAGTGAATTTTGCAAGGAAAAAAGCTTTAGATGAATTATTATTTAATAAATTGATAGAAAAAGAATCAAAAATTACTAGCAAAAACAGAAAAGAAATTGAGTTCCTAAATATTGACAGTAAAATTGACAGTAACAGTATATTAGATTATATAATTAAGAATCAATTACAAAATGGTATACCGGATGTTTCTGATCATTTACGATATGTTAACTCAAATTCAATCAGAGGTGTTGAAATAATTAAGAATACAATTAGGGGTGAGTTGAAAAGAACATATTTTGAAATACTTAAAAACAAATATGATGTTAAAATAAATTTACCCGAACTTCCACTTAAGAAAATAAAACTTGAGAAAATACAAGCACAATATTATGGCAATTTGAATTCAAATGTAACTGTACTAGTTATTTCAAACATTGAGTGCGAAAAATGTAAAAATAATGACAAAATACTAAAGAAAATATTTGCAAAATATTCAAAGAAAATTAAAATAGGATATTCTAATTTCTCTGATGGTATTACATTGTCTTCTTTAGCTTTTGAAGCTGCCGCTTTACAAAACAAGTTTTGGGAATTGCATGATTTAATTATGGAATCTGATGAAATTCCAAATGAAAAGACAATTACAGAATATGCAATAAAATTAAAATTAGATATTACAAAATTCTATAGTGATTTAAAGGACAATACTATTAAAAAGAAAATTGATGATAACAATGAATATATTATATCAAAAGGGATATATGGCACACCAAACGTTATTATAAATGGCTTTATTGTAAATGATCCCTATTCGTCAGAAAGTATTGAAAAAACCATTAATGAATTCTTAAATAATGATTAATTTTATCGCAATTATTTACATAAACAATCTTTTTAGAATTCGATGAAAAAGACAGCTTCCTTTATTATATTATTAATCTTAGTGCAAAACACAGTTCTTGCTCAGTTTTATGTGCAGGGTACAATTAAGGATAAAGCCTCTCACGAAACTTTACCAGGTGTAAGTATTCGCATATCAAATACTCTAATAGGGACTTCTACAAACAGTTATGGTTTTTTTTCTTTAAAATTACCAAAAGGTAATTATCAACTTATAATTTCTTACATCGGATATAACAACATTGTAAAGGAAATCGAATTGAATACGAATTTGGAAGTTGATCTGGAGATGCAGCAGCAAACTTTAAATTTGACCGGAGTAGAAATAATTGCAAAAAACGATCAGTTTTCTAAATCAAAAGATTATGGATTGAACCGTATGGATATTAAAACAGTTCAATCCTTACCTGCCTTGGGTTGTGTAACGGATGTTATGAAAACCATACAGTTGATGCCTGGAATTAATACCACAGTTGATGGTAATAGTTCTATTTTTGTAAGGGGTGGTTCTACTGATCAGAATTTGATTTTATTGGATAATGCACCCATTTACAATCCTGCACATTGTTTGGGTTTCTTTTCTGTTTTTAATACCGATGCTTTAAAATCATTTGATATTTACAAAAGTGGTTTCCCATCCCGTTTTGGTGGTCGGTTATCGTCAGTGGTTGATATTACTATGAAAGAGGGCAATATGAAGCGGTATTCGGGTATGCTCGATTTGGGATTGATTTCTTCTTATTTTGGTTTTGAGGGCCCGATAGTTAAAGAAAAATCTTCTTTTTTTATTTCGGGCAGATATAGTTATGCTGGATTTACATTAAATACTTTTGGAAAGATTGGGAAGAACTTAAAAATTTATGGTCTTAATAATTTTAATGATAATAATGATATTGCATTTTGGGATATTTATTTTAAAAACAATTATATTCTTAATAAAAAGAATCATCTTTACTTATCATTCTATACCGGACACGATAAGTTTTTCGCTTTCAATTTATACCGGCAGAACGAATTAAACTGGGGAAATAGTGCTGGCAGCATTCGTCTGACGCATCTTTTTAATAATTCTTTGTTTATGAACTCTATTGTATATGGTAGTAAATATAACTATCAGCAATTGAATAATGATGGGGTTAATCAGTTTCTGTGGACAGCTTCTATATATGAAACAGGTACTAAGCATAGTTTCGACTGGACGGTAAATACCTACCATAAGGTTCAAATGGGATTTGATCTTAACTATCAGCATTTTTCGCCGGGATCTATTATTTGGAGCGATACAACAAATATGTCAAATGAAACCAGCCTTGGTGAAAAAAACACGCTGAATACAGCCATTTACATTACAGATCACTATGTAATGAATAAATATCTAAACATTGAGGCAGGCTTAAGAATTAATTCGTATTCGGCAATAGGGAGTGATATAAGTTATTTGTTTGACGAAAACAATGAATTTATAATTGATACCATAGTTACCAAAACCGGTTCATTTGTAAAAACATACTGGAGTGTAGAACCTCGTATCAATGTTAACTTAAATCTGAATCCATCAAATAGTATTACTTTAAACTTTTCGAGAACCAGCCAGAATTTACATTTATTAAAGAATTCATCTATCGGACTTCCTACTGATATCTGGCTGCCCTCTGGTAAAACAATAGATCCTCAGAAGTGTAATATATATGCAATAGCTTATCATACTCAAATTAATAAACGATTTAAAGCTAGTCTGGAATTTTATCATAAGGATTATTTCGATATTATTGATTTCAGGGACAATGCTGATCTGAAGATGAATCCTTACGTTGAAATGCAAATATTAAAAGGAAAAGGTAAATCAAAGGGGATGGAAATTTTACTTGAGAAACAGGATAATCGATTACATGGATGGATTGGCTATTCGTTGGCAGAAACCAAATATAAAATACCGGGTATTAATAATGGCGATTATTATAATGCTCCTCAAAACATCACACATTCGTTAAGTATAGCACTTTCTTTTCAACTATCAGAAAAGTGGTTTGTTTCTGCTGACTACAAATATGCTTCTGGTTCCTATATTACTGTACCTGATGGCAGTTACCTTGTGAATAATCAGTTGGTTTATCATTATTCTGATAGGAATTCCTACAAATTACCCGATTATCATAGAGTAGATTTAGCTATTAAATATGTAAAACAATCTAAACTTCTAAAAAAAGAATTCTATCTTTCTATTTATAATGTTTTGAATAAGAAAAATCCATACTATGTTGATTTTGCTCCTGATAATTCTATTAATAGTAGTTATTCAGTAACAACAAAAGCTTATTATTTATATCTTTTTGGATTAATACCTACTCTTGGTTGTTCGTTTAAATTTTAATACTGTTTGAAATATGAAGAAAATATATTATAAAATCATACTATTAATTTGCTCTATATATACATTATTTGCTTGTAAAGAGGAGTTTATATTTGATCAGGACGGAATAAAGGAATATGTTGTTATAGAAGGTGGTATCTCCAATAAAAGAGCATTGTATCGTTTTAATATTACCAGAAGTCAGAAAGTAATCGACAATAAACCTGTCGAAGGCATTAATGGTGCTTTCATCACTCTTAGCGATAACATGGGTAATATTGATACCTTAATGCCTTTTTATGAAAATGATTACTTTAAATATTTCGATAAATTATATATTATCGATACTGCCTCAAACGGTCATATTGATAGTGTTTTTATTGAAGATGTTTATAATGATCACAATATTTCGGGCAATTATATTACAACCAAAAAGTTTATTCCTCAACCCGGCAGGTATTATACTTTAAATGTAAAAGTAGAAGGGAAAAAATATTTTGCAACTGAATTTTTACCTTTACCACCTGTAATTGATAGCATTAAATTAAAAACTATTTATAGAGAAATAAAAGAAGGGGGTAGTTTAGAGGCTTTTCATTATCCCTTGTTTTATTTTAAAGATAGTCCTTTAACTGAAGATTATTATTTGTTAATATATCCTCATCGGTTTACATTCTATTGCCCACAAATCATGAGTATTATTCCCGACACGTATCTTAATCAATATAATAATGGCTTGGGGCAAGGATTATACAATACAGAGGAAGCTGCAAAAGGAATAAGAGAATATGATCCTTTTGGTTCAGATATGACGATGTATTTGTACAAAATACCGCACAATGTTTATGATAATTGTAAAGATTATATTTTGCATGAAATGAAAGATGGCGTATTCTCGCCTGCACCTGCTACAATAAAAAGCAATTTTACAGGTGGTGCTTTGGGTTGCTTTTTTGTAGGTTCATTTGATAGCCGAATTGTTAAAATACCAGGCTTTTTAAAAAAGTAAATTTATATTATTAGTATTCTACCCTGCCTCCCCAGTGGAGGTTTTTTTTATGCCTTATCTTTTGCTTTTCAAAATTACAGAATACCCCAAAAACGTCCCGAAAACATACCGTCTTTAAAATTGCAAACAGCTGATAATTAACTAATAAATAAAAAGCATTGCCGGTATATCACATAAACGTCCCGGAACTTGTTTTCGCTGTATTACCAACTTATATTTGCTGCCTATTCTTTTCATTAATGCGAAAAGATGTGGCGTTCTTTTCTATGTATGGAAGGGGAAAGTCTAATACCCTTCTCTATTTGTTGCAGGGCTGATGTTCTTGCAAAAGCCCTCTGCAGCAATTGATAACAGG
>CAIZXK010000100.1 GCA_903936865.1 uncultured Bacteroidales bacterium
TATATTCGCACCAAATGGCTGAATTGGTATATTTATTGAATCGTTAAATACATTTGCAGTTATGGTTTGTGATGTATTGTTTAAATTGAAAATATCTATTTTGGTTGTGTCGGATATGTTTTGTGTAATAGTTATGTTAAATGTATTAACCAAATAGTCATTAGGAGAAGCATCTGCAGGAGTAACAGTATCGATGGTATTATAATTTCCAACAAAAGGGTTACTTGATTTATAAGGAGGTGTGAGTGTAGTTGTAGTATCATCTTTTTTACAACTTGCTGCAAGCATTACGACACATAGCATTATTGCTATAAAACTGATTTTTGTGATTGTTTTTTTCATGTTTGATTTAATTATATTATTATTCTTAAATTATTTTCTGTTATTAAACCCCCGACAGGGTTTTAAACCCTGTCGGGGGTGAGTTTTATGTATTTAAACAAGCATAATTTCCACTTCAGCCGTATTTACCAAATCCTTATTGAGCAGGATTAAGTAATTGCCAAGGGTATTGGCAGGGATTTCTATTTCTTCGCCGGGCAGTAGTTCTATAGGTGCGGTGGTTGGTGCTTCGTTAATGGTGTTGCCGCCATACCAGAATATGGATGCTGAGTCGCTAACGTTACTTAGTAAAATTGTATCGGTTGCTGTAAACTTCATCACCGGAGTATGGGTAGCTAAGGGAGTAATTTGTTGGGTAAGTGGTTGGGCATCATCCTCATCCTTTTTATGCTTGCGAACTTCCAATATGGTTTCGTCAAAATAGGCGAGCATCATTTCGGGTGTCTTAAAGTAATGGGCTGCAATTGTTAGTATATTGCAATACATCTGATCGAAAAATTCCGTTTTCTTTGCTTCAAACTCAGGTATATTGAGTTTTACGCTTCCCTGCAAACCTTTTTGAGTATCATAGGCATTTTCGTAAGCAATTCTGATATCCTTAAAAATTAACGGATATTGCACATCCAACGTTGTTTCGTATTGAGTAAATTTCTTCTCAAACCGGTTCATTAATATCAGTGCATTTGCTTGTGTCATTTTATGGATTTCGGTAGTACCATGAGGATAAAACTCTTCGTAGGCTCCTGATTTTTTCAACTTAAAGGCAACCAAAGGTTCTATTTCGATAGCTTTTGTTTTAAATTCTTCGGCTTTCATATTGAGTTGGATAGTAGCTGATTGCCGGTCGCTTTCCATCTGATCTCTCGACAGTAGGGAACCAAACATGGCTTCGTAGAGTAATTTGATAGCCGCTAAAATAGCAGCAAATTCAGGAATTGCAACTTTTTCGAGTGCAATGATGTGGAATAATCCGAATTTACGGATTCGATCTTTTCCTACTTTTACATTTAAGTAAGGTTTTTGAGTAAAACTTTTTAAATTTCTCATTTTTAAAGGTGTTAATTTTTATTTTTGTATGTGGTAAAATTATACATTAATCCTGAATATTATCAGTATATTAAATATCTTTTGTTAAATAGTGAGTATTATTTTACATTTACAGATGTACAGCTTGTAACAATCTAAAAAACAACAAATATAAGTATGTATAAGCATATAAAGGAATAAATAAATGTATCTATTACAGTAGCGAGTGAGGAGTATGATATAAAATACATTTTATACCATGGTCACGAGTGGGGAGTACGATATAAAATATATTTTATACGCTAGTCACGAGTGGGAAGTATGATATAAAATATATTATATGCTCTAGTCATGAGTGGAGAGTATGATATAAATTACATTTTATATACTAGTCATGAATGGGGAGTATGATATAAAATAGATTTTATACGCTGGTCACTATTGGTGAGTACAATAACAAAGACATGAAGCCCCGTATATCACATCCATTTATTATTATTCGTTTCGGTGCAATACAGCAGATAGTTGTAATGTTACATGGCAAGCTGTTTCTGCAGGTATGGAATCCTTAATCTCATGCCACCCGAAGTAAAAATGCTGATGGCTGCTGTTTTTCTGCGTCTCTGGAAAATGGTTTGATTGTATTTTATGGTTTGTATTTTAAAGTTGAACCTCATCGAAAACATGCTGACCTGAGCCTGCATATTTTTGATAGGTGCAATAACAGTTAACCCTTGTTTTATTCCGGGAATATTACCAAGGCAATAAAAAAAGGGAAGCCCAACCGGACTTCCCTTTTTTTATAGATATGAAATATTTATTTTCTCGATTCTATCAATATTTCCAGCATCTTGATTGCTGCTTCCGAAATAACGGTTCCGGGTCCAAAGATGGCAACGGCTCCTGCTTTGTAAAGGAAATCATAATCCTGCGAAGGTATTACACCTCCTACAATTACCATGATATCCTCGCGGCCATGTTTCTTGAGTTCTGCTATCACTTGAGGAACCAAGGTTTTATGACCAGCCGCCAGTGAAGAAACCCCTAAGAAATGAACATCATTTTCTACAGCTTGCTTTGCAGCTTCGGCTGGTGTCTGGAATAAAGGTCCGATGTCTACATCAAAACCAATATCGGCATAACCGGTAGAAACTACTTTTGCACCTCTGTCGTGTCCATCCTGACCCATTTTTGCAATCATTATACGTGGACGGCGACCTTCCATTTCTGCAAATTTGTCAGTAAGTTCACAGGCTTTGCGGAAACTGTCGTTGTCTTTCGACTCATTGGAGTAAACTCCGGATATTGAACGTATCACAGCTTTGTACCTTCCGTAAATTGTTTCTAATGCAGTTGAAATTTCACCCAGGCTGGCTCTTTTGCGGCAAGCATCTACAGCCAGTTCTAATAAGTTACCCTTACCGCTTTCGGCTGATTTTGTTAAAGCTTCGAGAGCAAGTTTAACTTCTTCGTTGTTGCGTTCGGCACGAAGTTTTTCCAGACGTTTAATCTGAGAAATTCTTACCGCCGTATTGTCCACTTCCAGTGTATCCATTGGAGCTTCTTTTTCCAGACGGTATTTATTAATACCCACGATGGTGTCTTTTCCCGAATCGATACGAGCCTGTTTACGGGCTGCAGCTTCTTCAATACGCATTTTGGGAATACCGGTTTCAATGGCCTTGGCCATTCCACCCAGTTCTTCCACTTCCTGTATCAATGCCCAGGCTTTATCGGCTATTTCTTTGGTTAATGTTTCTACATAATAGGAACCGGCCCATGGATCGACCACTTTGCAGACGTTGGTTTCTTCCTGAATATAGATTTGAGTGTTACGTGCAATACGTGCCGAAAAATCGGTTGGCAACGCAATGGCTTCATCCAGCGCATTGGTATGCAACGATTGGGTATGACCGAGTGCTGCTGCCATAGCCTCAATACAGGTACGGCTAACATTGTTAAACGGATCCTGTTCGGTTAAGCTCCATCCCGAAGTTTGGGAGTGGGTTCTTAATGCCAGTGATTTTGGATTTTTGGGATTAAACTGTTTTACCAGTTTTGCCCATAACATACGAGCTGCACGCATCTTGGCAATTTCCATAAAATGGTTCATGCCAATAGCCCAGAAAAACGACAAACGCGGAGCAAAAGCATCAATATCCATACCGGCATTAACACCAGCACGCAAATATTCCAGACCGTCAGCCAATGTATAAGCCAGTTCGATATCGGCAGTTGCTCCGGCTTCCTGCATGTGGTAACCCGAAATACTGATAGAATTGAACTTAGGCATATTTTTGGAAGTAAACTCAAAAATATCGGCTATTATTTTCATGGAAGGCAACGGTGGATAAATATAAGTATTACGCACCATAAACTCCTTAAGAATATCATTTTGAATGGTTCCGCTTAATTTGTCCATGCTTACACCCTGCTCTTCGGCAGCTACAATATAAAAAGCAAGTACAGGAAGTACAGCACCGTTCATAGTCATCGAAACCGACATTTTGTCCAACGGAATCTGATCGAAAAGAATTTTCATATCCAGAATGGAATCAATGGCAACGCCGGCTTTTCCAACATCACCTTCCACTCTTTCGTGGTCAGAATCGTAACCGCGGTGTGTAGCAAGATCGAATGCAACCGACAATCCTTTTTGTCCGGCAGCCAGGTTGCGGCGGTAAAATGCATTGGATTCCTCAGCGGTTGAGAACCCTGCATACTGACGTACTGTCCAGGGTTTCATAACGTACATGGAAGAATAAGGGCCTCTCAGAAAAGGAGGAAGACCAGCT
The DNA here is from genome assembly GCA_903936865.1 of uncultured Bacteroidales bacterium. Lineage (GTDB taxonomy): Bacteria > Bacteroidota > Bacteroidia > Bacteroidales > JACABE01 > JACABE01. The sequence goes on from CAIZXK010000100.1 coordinate 4,164, forward strand.
GCATAGTTGAGATGTTCCATCCCTTTGAGGTCGTCCTCGCCATAAACAGGCTTAACAGGAATCTGTTCGGGAGTATTCCACTCCTTTTTAATGCCTGATTCCTTTTCCCATTCGGCAAAGGATTTTTCATTTGCCGACAAGGGTTTGTAATCAATATTTTTAAAATCGGGTCTCATTATTTTGTGTTTAATGATAGATTAATGGGTGCAAAGTTAGGAATTATTATTTTTCTGCAAAATTACTTTTTCAATTATTTTGAATGAATTGGCATTAATTTGCTTTTGTATTCTTTTGAACTTTATTTGTAATCAGGAAAATCTTTTTTTAATTAGAACCCTTTATAATATTTTCTTATTTTTGCAGGAAAAACAATACTATATGCGTATTTTAGGTAAACTCATTTTAAGGCTTTTAGGATGGAAAGTAATTGGAGAAATGCCCGATGGTATCAGAAAATGTATAATGATAGAAGCTCCCCATACCAGCAATATCGATTTTATATTGGGTAGGTTGGCATTCTATCAGTTGGGCATCAATGCCAGATTTCTGATTAAAAAAGAACTTTTTAAATTTCCATTGGGCGGTTTGCTCAAAGCAATGGGTGGCATTCCGGTTGATAGAGGCAAAAAAAACAATATGGTTGATTATGTAGCCGATTTGTTTTCAAAAACCGACGAATTGGTGGTGATTATTACACCCGAGGGTACCCGAAAATATAATGCTCACTGGAAAAAAGGGTTTTATCACATAGCTCTCAAAGCCAATGTTCCCATATTATTGGGATTTATTGATTACAAAAAAAAGGAAGGTGGCATTGGTCCTAAAATATATCCAACCGGCGATTATGAAAAGGAATTTGCACTGATAGAAGATTTTTATAAGGATAAAACCGCCTGTCATCCCGAAAATTACAATTTAAGCCCTATGTACAAGGATAAACATAAAAAGATTTAAAGGTACACAGGTCCAATAATTTATATTCTTTATATTCCTTAAATCCACAACTTATATTTTATTAGCCACGGATTCTTAGTCTGGTTTTTGTTCTGTTTTTTGAAGCCTTTCAGGATCCAGACCTTTAGCTATAATAAGCTGGATAATTTTTTTATAGGTAACTTCATCCATTGTTTTGGTGCGTGAAAGTATCCAAAGATAGTTGCGGTTGGGACTCGAAACCACAGCCCATGAATAATCATCTGCCAAACCAATAATCCAGTAATCACCTCTGAAAGGCCAGAAAAACTGAACCCTTAACTTGGCATTATTGCTGTTTTTTACAACAAAAGCTTTTCCTTCAATGGATTTTGCATTGCCATCTACAGTTTCCTTATTGCAACGGTTTATTACTTTTACATAACCCTTATCAGTAAGCTGATATTCTGCCGATGTATTGGTGCATCCTTTCTGAAAAACAGTTGGATACATAGCAATTTCGTACCATTTTCCGGCATATTTCTGCAAATCAACGGAAGCTACCGTTTCCATCTTCTGATAATTTTTACATCCAAACATAAGTGCGATGATTAGTATAAGATTATAAAATTTCATTTGGTGTTATATTTCCAACAATAACAATTAATAACAATTAACGTTCAGTGTCGTCAAAAATAATTAATTTTATGGCATAAAAATTTCAAAATGACAACAAACAAAAAACTCTATCTTTTAGATGCCATGGCACTGATATACCGTGCTTTCTTTGCTTTAAACAAAAATCCAAAAATAAATTCAAAAGGTTTAAACACTTCTGCAATGATGGGATTTGCCAACACCTTATACGATTTACTTAAAAATGAAAAACCTACACATATAGGAGTTGCCTTCGACACTCAGGCACCAACAGTCCGCCATATCGATTTTACAGCATATAAAGCCAACCGTCAGGAAATGCCGGAGGATTTATCTAAGTCCATTCCATACATTATGAAGCTGATAGAAGCTTTTAATATTCCCATTTTGTTTTCGGAAGGTTACGAAGCAGATGATGTTATTGGCACGTTGGCAAAAAAGGCAGAACAAAATGGTTTTCAAACATATATGGTTACTCCCGATAAAGATTTCGGACAACTGGTAAGCGAAAATATCTTTATTTACAAACCTGGCAGAATGGGCGAAAAGGCAGTGATTATGGGAATTCCCGAAGTTTGCGAAAAGTTCAGCATCAAAAGAGCCGATCAGGTTATTGATATGCTGGGTCTTTGGGGCGATGCTTCGGATAATATTCCCGGAATACCCGGAGTTGGCGAAGTTACAGCCAAAAAGCTGTTGGCCGAATTTGATAATATTGATAATCTGATTGCCAATGCAGACAAAATAAGCAACGACAAACTAAGGGAAAAGGTTAAAACCTATGCTCATCAGGCAATTTCCTCACGCAACCTGGCTACCATTATTCTGGACGTACCTGTTGAATTCCATGAAGAAAACTTAAGGCTTAAAACTCCTGATAAGAAGGCATTAAAAGAAATTTTCGACGAGCTGGAATTTAAAGCTTTTGCCAAAAGGGTTTTTACAGATCTTTCTCTGGAAACCCAGCTTACCAACCGACAGCCTGATTTGTTTTCTTCTTATGAGGACAGCGTGCAAAATGAGGAGGTTGAGGAAGTTGAAGATAAAAAAACAATTCAGAATACAGCCCATCACTATCATTTAATTAAAGAGAAACCAGAAATTAAATCATTGGCAGAGCAATTATTACAGCAGAAAAGCATTTGTTTTGATACCGAAACCACCGGGCTGGATCCAAATAATGCCGAACTGGTTGGAATTTCATTCTGCTTTAAAGCTGGGGAGGCTTACTATATCCCTGTTCCTGAAATTTATAGCGAAGCATTAGAAGTTGTAAACCTTTTCAAACCCGTTTTCGAAAATGAAATGATTGAAAAGATTGGCCAGAATATGAAATTCGACATGGCAATCCTTAAATGGTATGATATAGAAGTAAATGGAAAACTCTTCGATACCATGATAGCTCATTATCTACTCGAACCCGATATGCGTCACAATATGGATGCGTTATCAGAAACTTACCTGAACTATTCACCTGTTTCCATCGAAACACTGATTGGGAAAAAGGGTAAGAATCAATTGAGTATGCGTACCGTTGATCTGGAAATAATTAAGGATTATGCGGCCGAAGATGCAGATATTACATTTCAGCTAAAGCAATTGTTTGAACCCTTGTTGTCGAAAGATCAGGTAAGTTCGCTTTTTGAAGATGTTGAAATCCCATTGATTCAGGTATTAACAGATATGGAATCGGAAGGTGTAAAAGTGGATGTAAGTGTTTTGAATGCATATTCAGCCGAATTGCAAACCGAAGTTATTGAAGTTGAAAAAGAGATTTATGAATTGGCTGGCGAAAATTTCAATATTTCATCACCGTTGCAATTGGGCAAAATTTTGTTCGACAAACTGAAAATTGTTGAGAATGCCAAACAAACCAAAACCAAGCAATATTCAACAGGGGAAGAAATTCTTCAGAAACTTGTCAATAAGCATCCAATTATAGAAAAAATTCTTGATTATCGCTCACTTACCAAATTAAAATCTACTTATGTAGATTCCTTACCTGAACTGACAAATCCACGAACCGGAAGGATACACACATCATATAATCAAGCGGTTGCTGCAACCGGACGATTAAGTTCCAATAATCCAAACTTGCAGAATATCCCCATCAGAACAGAAAGGGGAAGAGAAATCCGGAAGGCATTTGTACCACGCAACGAAGACTTTGTGCTGCTTTCTGCCGACTATTCTCAAATTGAATTGCGAATTATTGCCAGTCTGAGCGAAGATAAAGAAATGATTTATGCATTCAACAATGGGTTGGACATACATACTGCCACTGCTGCCAATGTTTATGGTATCGAACTTGAAGAGGTTACACAGGATATGCGAAGAAATGCTAAAACGGTAAATTTTGGTATTGTTTATGGCATTTCGGCATTTGGTTTGTCCGAGAGATTAAATATTCCACGCAAGGAAGCGGCACTGATTATAGAACAGTATTTTGCAAAGTATCCGAAGATTAAGAATTATATGGATAAAAGCATTGCCTTTGCCAAAGAAAACGGGTATGTGGAAACCATACTGGGCAGGCGCAGGTATTTACGGGATATTAATTCCAGTAACTTCACCGTGAGAGGTTTTGCCGAAAGAAATGCCATCAATGCACCCATACAAGGTTCGTCTGCTGATATGATAAAGATTGCTATGATTCGTATTCACAATGAACTAAAGCTTACTGGATTGAAATCGAAAATGATAATGCAGGTGCATGATGAGTTGGTTTTTGATGTACATAAATCGGAAATCGAGATCATTAAACCAATTATATACAGCGGAATGCGTGATGCACTACCCTTAAAAGTACCAGTAGAAATAGAAATGAATACCGGAAATAACTGGTTGGAAGCACATTAAAAAGGTTTGCAACTTAATATTAGTGGCACTATATAGGTTTTCTTCTCAACAACAAAGTGAGTAAATTTTCGTTCAGGTTTATACACAATGAACCTATTCGTATATCTGATTATCTTTCTTATATTTAGTTAGTTGTATGAATTTCATAAGAGAAGGAATCATAATATTTTTTATACATTTCGGTATAATACTAATGAGTATAAGTTAAAGATTGTTACATCGATTTCTGATGGAATATAGTTTTACATCCTCTTCTAAGTAACTATGCAAAAATAACTTACTCAATTCAGATTATAGATTTCACTTAATAATTCAACTATTGAATTTGATTATAAAATAGTTTAAAAATACTTGCACAGAAATAGTTGATGATGTAATGACTATGAAATCATAGAATTGCAAAATAAAATTGTAATTTGAAATACATAAATTAATTTTTATGAGATCAGCAACCTTTTTTATATAAAATAATCTCAACTTTTTCAGAAGTAATCAAACATCCATACTTGAGTTTATCGAACCAAGGTAAAATAATCTGAGTAAACTTTTCAATTTTATCAGCATCATCCACAATTTCAATAACTAAAGGGATTTTTTCGGTAATTTCCCAGAATTTATTGGATTGCACAATACGACTTGATCCATAACCCATAATACCCTTTAGAACCGTAGCGCCTGCCAACCCATAACGCCGGGCTGCAAATACTATAGCATCCGATAAAGAAGTGTGCTTGAATTTATCGGTGTTACTAAGATAAATCCTTAATAATCTGACTTCTGAATTTGTTTCCATCTTTATACTATTTTTGTTATCATATTTCCTAAATAGGTTGCCATAATTCCCAAAAATACGCTTAATCCAGCATAAAGTGCAAAATGAAAGATATTTCCATTTCTTAGTAAGGCAAGATTTTCGTTGGCAAAAGTTGAAAAAGTAGTAAAACCACCACAAAATCCAACTGTCAGAAACATTTTCCATTCGGTATTCATCAGATTTCCTTTTTCTGAAATACCAAAGAAAATGCCGATTAATAAACAACCGATAATATTTACAAGAAATGTTCCGTAAGGAAAAGCAGAAATAAAGGTATTTTGAACATATCTTGATGTTAAAAATCTGGCAATACCCCCCAGAAAACTACCCGAACCAATGATAAGAATGATTTTAAACATAAACTGACAATATTGTTGCAGAACAAAGTAAATGTAGGAGTTATCAGCTTTTTAAGTGCGGTTAAAGGCTAACCCCATAGCCTGTTACAAAAGTAAATAAAATTTGGTTATAACAACATATTTTCCTTTTTATCTATAATAGGTTGTTAAACTTTGACAAAGCTTCCTTTAGAAAGATTAATTAATTAATTATTAATACATTATACAAATAAATACAACTTTGTCAAAGTTCTCAATAGTTGCAACTTATAAGAGTTTATACTAAAGTGATTTATAAATTAGTTCATTTTTTATTGGTATGATGCCGATCAGAAATATGTTATAGTTTCAAGAACGAAGCGAATTGGACTATTCGCTTTCATTTCGGTATTAGAAGTTCGGAAAATAAAAAAACCGTTATTATCAATAAATAACGGTTTTAATTTTTGAGGTATCGAGCGGATTCGAACCGCTGTAGCCGGTTTTGCAGACCGGTGCCTAGCCACTCGGCCACGATACCTTGGTAAAAAGCGGTTGCAAAGGTATATAAATTTGTTTAATTAGCAAAAAATAAATTAAACATCCGTATTACTTTTCATCAAGTTGAATAACTGCAAATTTACTTAAGCAATTTTCGCAAAGGCAATCATTGTAATGCATTGCTAAATAGGCTCTGTTGTTTTCACTGATTGTATATTTCATACACCAGCAATTCTTATTATGCAAACAGATGAATTCCTTTTTGCAGGATGGACATATCTTGTTTTTTGCTTCCATGCTATTTATAAAAAAAATGAGAACCTAAGTTCTCATTGTGATTTATTTCAATTTATTCAGCTAATACCAAAATTTTATTTTCCAATACTTCAACTACACCTCCCTTAACTTCAAAAAACTGCAATTGATTATTTTCGTCTTGAATTTTTATTTTTCCTTTTTTCAAAACAGAAATCATGGGAGCATGATTTTTAAGTATTTCAAAAGAACCGTCAATTCCCGGAAATTGAGCTAATTTTGCTTTTCCTGAAAAAACAGTTGCATCTGGTGTGATAATCTCAATATTCATTTGCTTTACTTTATGAACTTTATACTATAAGTGCTTTGAAACTAATTGGATTCAGCAAGTATTTTCTTGCCTTTTTCGATAGCTTCTTCAATGTTACCAACAAGATTAAATGCAGCTTCAGGATATTCATCCACTTCACCTTCCATAATCATGTTAAACCCTTTGATGGTTTCCTCAATTGGAACAAACACACCTTTTAATCCTGTAAATTGCTCTGCCACATGGAATGGTTGCGATAAGAAACGTTGAACACGTCTGGCACGTGAAACTACTAATTTATCCTCTTCAGAAAGCTCATCCATACCTAAAATGGCAATAATATCCTGTAATTCCTTGTAGCGTTGCAAAATTTCCTTTACACGTTGTGCACATCTGTAATGTTCTTCGCCAACTATATCTGGTGAAAGAATACGTGAAGTGGATTCCAATGGATTAACAGCTGGATAAATACCTAATTCGGCAATTTTACGATCCAAAACGGTTGTAGCATCCAAGTGAGCAAATGTAGTTGCCGGAGCTGGATCCGTTAAGTCGTCTGCTGGTACATAAACCGCTTGTACTGAAGTGATAGAACCTCTTTTTGTAGAGGTGATTCTTTCCTGCATTATACCCATTTCAGTTGCAAGAGTTGGTTGGTAACCTACAGCTGATGGCATACGACCCAAAAGTGCGGAAACTTCAGAACCGGCTTGTGTAAAACGGAAAATATTATCGATAAAGAATAAAATATCCCTACCACCTGATGCTTCATCACCATCGCGAAAATATTCGGCCAGTGTTAAACCCGACAAAGCAACACGTGCACGTGCTCCCGGTGGTTCGTTCATTTGTCCGAAAACCATGGTTAATAAGCTTGATTTCATTTCTTCAAGGTCAACTTTTGTTAAATCCCAGCTGCCTTTTTCCATACTTTCTTTAAATTCGTCGCCATAATTAACCAAACCTGATTCAATCATTTCACGAAGCAAATCATTTCCTTCACGGGTACGCTCACCAACACCTGCAAAAACAGAAAAACCACTGTATTTTTTAGCAACGTTGTTGATAAGTTCTTGAATAATAACTGTTTTACCAACACCAGCACCTCCAAATAAACCAATTTTACCCCCTTTGGAGTAAGGTTCTATCAGGTCGATAACTTTAATACCGGTATAAAGAATTTCTTTTGAAGTTGAAAGATTTTCAAACTTCGGAGGATCCCTGTGAATTGCATAGGTATTTACTTTTGGCACATCGCCAATACCGTCTATTGCTTTACCTATAACATTAAACAATCGACCATTGATATTATCTCCGATTGGCATCGAAATTGGTTCACCCATTGCACGAACTTCCATTCCACGACGCATTCCGTCCGTTGAATCCATCGCAATGGTTCTGATTGTGTTTTCTCCAATGTCCTGCTGACATTCAAGCACAACCACATCACCATCGTCTTTGGTTACTTCAAGTGCATCGTAAATATTCGGAATCTGGCTCTCTTGTTCAAAAGAAACATCTATAACAGCTCCAATGATCTGTGAGATTTTACCTATACTTTTTACTGACATAACAGAATTTTTTATAAAAAACTTTATTAAAATTTCAACTGCGAAAATACTACTTATTTATTACAATTGATATAGTTGCAATAGATAAATTTTAAAAAAAAATGTGTAAAATTGTTAATTATATTAATTTCACTCAAAATAAACAAGCTCAACTTAAAATTGTTTAATCATTTTTGCTAGTGATAATTACATTCTTTAAATTTATTCTCTATTTCATTTATTTTTAACACCTTATTTGAAATAATTTTGCAAACAATACAATTCCAATTGATTGTGATTTTAACAAAAAAGATTTTTTAGAAGTCGCTTATAAGAATTCAATATATATAGAATGATAATTTATGAAGTAAATCAAAAGAAAAATAAACTTTATTAAAACGAACTATATCAATTTATGATTTTTAAAAGCTTGAAAGTATCTTTTACCCTAACCCCTTTTTCTGTATTATGCAAAGTGCAACATTCGCAGTATAAATCATGTTCAAAGAAAATAATATATTCATTTTCAACAGCTTCTTTGTAAAAATTTTCTTTTTCCTGCATACTTACCAAAGGTCTTATATCGTAACTCGGAATGTATGGCAACGGAATATGTGATGCCGATGCAAGAAAATCTGCAGTGTAAACAATTGTTTTTCCATGATAATTGATAAATGGAATTAGCTGAGCTTCGGTATGTCCATTAAAAAAACGAACATCAACGTTTGTAAATAGATTTCCTTCTTTTTCTATTAAATTTAACTTTCCACTTTCTGAAATAGATTGAATATTTTCTTTAAGAAAAGAAGCAACTTCCCTTTTGTTGGGATTATTTGCCCATTCCCATTGCCCTTTGCTAATGTGAATTGTTGCATTGGGGAATGTGAGTTCAAACCCCGATTTGTCAGAATTCCATTTTGTTGCACCTCCACAATGGTCGAAATGAAGATGAGTAAGGATTATATCCGTAATTTCCTCAGGATAAAATCCATGATTTTTCAATGATTTCAGTAAATTATCTTCTCCGTTCAGATGGAAATTTTTCAGGAATTTTTCATCCTGCTTGTCCCCAATTCCGGTATCAATCAGTATTTTTTTATCTTCATCCACAATTAGTAAGCAGCGAATGGACGAGTTGATAAGATTGTTTTCGTCGGCAGGATAAAGTTTTTGCCATAAAGCCTTTGGGACAACTCCAAAAACAGCACCTCCGTCAAATTTTGCATTTCCTGTTTCTATCGAATATAATTGCATTACTGTCTGTTGTTTATCGAATTTATTTGCTGAAAACCAATTAATCTATCGTAAAGTTCGCCCGGTTGCCGGTAATACACAAAAATAAAGTAATCATTCTCTGTACTTGCATGATTTCCCTCAATGAATGTTTCGTCCAAAACAGATTGATTTAGTCTTTTCAGCACATACTGATAGTTGTAATAACCTTGTTTTACATAAATTGATGTTTCATAAGCTCTTGTCTTATAATTATATTTCATTCTGGTTTCTTCACTAAGTTTCCAATCAGTAAAATTTCCATAAACATAGATGTTTCCTTCAACTGTTGGGATATCAAAAGGCAGACTGAAGTGCACAAAGGTATAGTCGGCTTCCGTTTCATAATCCTTGGTATAATCTGATTTTATGGCAAACTTACCATTAATGTCTTCTTCACTTTTATAAACTTTAAAAGGTCGGGCTAAGTCGTTATGCAGATAAACCTGATTTGATCCATTTTCATAAGTAATGTTATTTATCCGTTCTGAATTATATTTCAGACTTTTAACGTCAAAGTTTCTGAATTCGTTGCCTCCGTTAAAAACGTTTTCTTCATCATAATCATAATCCAGTTCATTACCTTTTACCAAACGTGGTTTAAGGTCAATAATCGCATTGTCAGCACGCATATTCTGAAAAATCTTAACAATTATATTTCGCGAAGGATTGTCAATGATAAAGTTATGAGTCAAAATACTAAAATCAATTTCCTGACGATAACGTTTTTCATTAAGCAACGTAGCATCCTTAACTTTCGATTTAATGTTCACCAGATTTTCCATCACCATAAAGCGTTTGATGATAACAGGTTGATTTATATCCTCCAAAAAAATCTTGAGTAAATAATTCCCCGATTTGGTAATCTTCATATTTTCTTTGGGAAATACCAGATTATAATGATTATACTTTTGTAATGTATTAAATGATAATTTATAATCGTCAATATAATCATCTGAAAATCCATCAATATACTGAAAAGTTTGCATTGGCAAAACCTGCCAGTAAGCATCGCAAATCTGAATTGAATATTTAAATTTCTTAATATCAGGATCGAAATCATCAAAAGAAAGCGTTAATGTTTCATTTGCGTTTATGCCGATTATTGGCAATGAGAAAATCCATCCGGTTTTATGAAGTAAAACGGTATGGATATTTTCATCGTAAATGCTGTCCCTGACGTCGTTAAACGTAATTTTTATTTTCTCAGGTTTTTTATATTTCTCAACCGTATCAACTTTTTCAATCAGAACCGTATCTTTTTGGTTGTCGGTAATTGATAGATCTTTTATAACTTTTGGAGAACAGGCAGCAATACTTATTGCTAAAGTTATTACTATTAGTGTTTTATTAAATAATGAATTTTGCATTACGACATTTGTATTATATAATTTTCGGCAAAGCAATAACCAATACAAAGGTAAAAATAGTTATAAAACAAAAATTTTTACTTCTCCATATAAATTCCTATTTCGGAAATAGCAATACATGCCGGACTCTTTGTTATTCTTACTCTTACTTTGGTGGTTGAAACATTCTTTGAGCATACAATTCTCTGATAACCTATACTTGTTACTTCGTCCAGAAGTTCCCATTTCCCATTATTCCAATAATCAATAGCAAGACTCTCAATACGTTGTCCGAGTTTTATGTATTCCTTTATCTTTACCTTATTGAAAGTTGTTGTTTGTCCAAAATCAATGATTAATTCAGGATTTTTAATATGATCATCTGTAGCCCAAAATGTTTCATTATTATTATCATTTAAATTGGCCGGAGAATATTTTTTATCATTCCCTCTGAAATTTGATGCAGTAATAGTCTTGCCTTTTGCAAGATTAATTGCAAAAGTCTCATCAAGAATGCGTTTCATTTCCTTTAGAGATTTTATATCATTCTCGTGGATTAATCCCCGTTTATCGGGAGGAATATTAAGCAATAGATTGGAACCTCTTCCAACTGAATTATAATAGATTTCGATAAGTTTCTGCGGAGATTTAACATTGCTGTCTTCTTTAGCATGATAAAACCAACCCGGACGAATGGAAACATCTGTTTCGGCAGGAACCCAGCTTGAGCCATCACGATTGCCGATATTTAAGATTTTCTGGTCGGCTACTCCAGGAAATACACCTTCCAGATTTAATGTATGCCAGTTTGTTGTCCCTGCAACACCATCTTCGTTTCCAACCCATCTGCAATCTGGTCCGGCATCACTAAACATACAGGCCATTGGCTGAAGTTTACGAACAATTTCATGAACTTTATCCCATTGATAATACGTTTTTTTATCAATAAAACGCGTTTCATTTTTTCCACCATAATAACCATCACCACCATTGGCACCATCAAACCAAACTTCGAATATATCTCCGTTTTCAGTTAATAATTCTTTCAGCTGATTTCTGTAATATGTAATATAGGTTGAATCTCCATACATAGAACTATTTCTATCCCACGGAGAAAGATAAACCCCGAATTTCAAACCATTAGCTTTACAAGCTTCTGCAAGTTCCTTAACTATATTTCTATCTTTTACCTGACTGTTTTTAATGGAATGTTCTGTGTATTTACTTGGCCAAAGGCAAAATCCATCATGATGTTTTGCTGTAAGAATAAGTCCTTTCATACCAGCTTCTTTAGCTACTTTTGCCCATTGTTTTACATCAAGCTGAGTTGGAGCAAATATGGCAGGTTTTTCATCTCCATATCCCCATTCTTTATCAGTAAAAGCATTAACTGTGTAATGAATAAATCCATAAAACTCCAACTCATGCCATTTCAATTGACGTTCAGTTGGTATAACTCCATAAGGAACAGGAGGTAATAATTTCTGTGAAAATACAGGGATGCTAAAGATAAATAACAATAAAACAGTTGAAAATGAGGTAATAAAATGTGTTTTCATTTAAAAAAAATTAAAAAATAACCAAGCTTCAAAAGTAATAAAATATTAGAAATAAAAAGGGGTTCTGAAAATTAGATTTTTTTGAAGCGAACAAGATTGTAACAAGAGAGCAGTATGTTGTTTTGTATTAACACAAAGCAAATGGGTAAATAAAAAGCCGGTAGTTACTGGCTATCGGCTTTTTGTAATGGATTAAACTGTTTTTAATCCTTAAATCGTTGATATTTTATTCCTTCACAAATTTACTAACCAATATTTCTTTATTATTATTTACTTTTACAATATAAAATCCTTTGGCAAACTGTGTAATATTAAGTTCGGTTAGTGGTTGTTGTATGTATTGATGCAATAGCAATTTCCCTTGTATATCGTAAATGGAAACTGTGGTGTTTTGCAGGTTTTTTAATTGGCTGAGGTTTATAAAAAGATTATTAGTAGCTGGATTGGGATAGAAGTATATTGGTTTGTAATTGTTTTCAGTAATACCGGTTGTAAAAGAAACAAAGTGGGCTTCGTAACGTGCAGCATTTAATTGCAAAACAACATTTTTTGATGAAATTACATACAAATTTAGTGATGTAAATAATTGCCAATTTGTTGAATTCCATACTTCATAATTTCCTGATGTTGAGTTACCATTAAGATCAAAAGTGTATAAGTATTTTTCATAATTAAGCCATGCATTATTTTGCCATATTTCACTTATATCAGATAGCTTATTGCCATTAGCATCATAAGTAAATGCATGTTTTTCATCATTTATCCAAGCATTATTTATCCATTTTTCAGATAATGAATTATTCGTATTCCCATTGAAATCATAAGTAAAAGTATTTTTGGAATTATTTACCCAAGCATTATTTTGCCATTTTTCAGACAAAGTCGTAAGCATATTACCATTGGCATCAAAAGTGTAAGTAGAATTGGTCTTATTTATCCATGTATTGTTTTGCCATTGTTCATATAATTTGCTAATTAAATTATTATTAACATCAAACGTATATGTATATCTAAAATTATTTATCCATGCATTATTTTGCCATTGTTCATACAAATAGGTAAGCATATTCCCATTGCTATCATAAGTGAAAGTATTTTTGAACTTATTTACCCATGCATTGTTTTGCCATTGTTCATATAAATAAATAAGTGTATTCCCATTGCTATCATAAGTATAAGTATATTTTGAATTATTTATCCAGGCATTGTTTTGCCAGCTTTCGATTAAAACAGTTAGCATATTCCCATTTGCATCATAAGTATAAGTATATCTATAATTATTTTGCCAAGTATTATTTTGCCAATTAGCTCTTAAATCAGTTAGTAAATTCCCATTAGAATCATAGGTATAGGTATTTTTATTGTTGCTTATCCAAATATTATTTTGCCATGTATCATATATCTGCGTTAACATATTTCCATTGGCATCATAAGTATATGAATATTTTTCAATATTTACCCATAAATTATTCTGCCAATTTTCAGTTAATTTAACTAGGAGATTACCTGAAATATCGAAAGTTTGAGTTATTCGTTGGCTTAAATTATTATTTTCATTAAATGTAACTATAGTATCAAAATTCCATATTACTGCTTTACTTGCTTTTGTATTTGAGCTTTTTATGTAATTTGGCTTGTAATTGTCTGAAATCTTATTAATGTTTTCATTATCTGATTGTGGTAACTTTTGATTTTTCTGTTGTGCATTTGCAATACTCATTATGCAAATTGCTAATAATAAAATGTAATGCTTTTTCATATCATAAGTTTTAAATTGTTTTTAAATTAACCCCCGACAGGGTTTAAAACCCTGTCGGGGGTGAGTATTATTTATTACACCAGCATTATTTCCACTTCAGCCGTATTTACAGTATTTTTAATTAGCTTTAAAATTAAGTATAATTTCTAATTTAGGTATAATATATTCTGAAATAATTGTAAGAATAGATTTTTGTTTTACAATTGCAATACATTATTTGTTCAATACGCAGAAATACAGTGTTTTTAGATTGAAAATGTATTGACTGTAATTGTATAGATCACTGTCACAATTGAGGAGTACAATAACAAAGACATGAAGCCCTGTTTATCACATCCATTTCTTATTGGTCGATTCGGTGCAATACAGCAGATAGTTGTAAAGTTCCATGGCAACCTGCTCTTGCAGGTATGGAATCCGCAATCTCATACCACCCGAAGTAAAAATGCTGATGGATGCCGTTTTTCTGCGTCTCTGGAATATGGTTTGATTGTAGGTTATGGTTTGTATTTTAAAGTTGAACATCATCGAAAAATGCTGACCTATACAGCCTTTTGAAAGTTGCAACAGCTCTGTATTTATTTTCAGATATCGTTTGGTATAAGATACATAGCTGAGAAATCCGCTTATAATTACCCAAGTTCCAATAATTGCATACGTTTGCCAATCGTAAAAGAATGCAATCAGTAATGGAATTGCTATTATGCAAACCCTTATAATCCATAAACGGACGAAAAACATCGGATGCGATTTGTGGGTGGTCCAATCTGTAGCCTGGGTTTGCGGAAATAGTTCGTTCTGTATGGTTGCCAGATGCGTTTTATTGCAACCGGGTATAATGATTGCCTGTTTCTTGTTCAAATCTTCATTGGAAGCCTGTATGATATGTACACTTACAAAATCCATTAATTTCCGCAAGGGATTGCTCGACCACGAAATAACCTGAATCTTGGAAAAAGGAATAAGAATATCTTTTTTGTTTATCAATCCCGATTTCAATATAAAAGCTCCATCCTGACGCGAAAAACGGAGATCGAAATACCGCAGAATTACCAGCAATATCGAAAAGGCAATCAATAACAACAGGGAAATAATAAGCATAATGGTGATAAATATGGCACCTGAATTTTCGATAAATCCTCCCGCCTGATTTGATGCCGAATCAACCGCATTTTTGAAAATATCCCTGAGTTGCTGATAAATACCATTTACAAACAAATAGATTACTACCAGACTTTTCAGATGATTTTCGCTAAAGCCCACCTTTATCAAATCGATAGTATTCAAGTGCAGTATCGTTCTCTTTTTAGGAATCGGGCCCGATTCTTCGGTTTCTATTTGTTCGTTATTGTCGTTGGAAACTACCGATAAGGTTTCCTGAAGTGCATCAGCGGTTTCCCTGGTTAGTGAAATAAAACGGGCTTCCTTTTGCGACGAACCGGCCGTATCTATTTCGAGGGTAACTACTTTCAGAAATTGCTGCAATAGGTTTTGACGGGTGTTTATGGTTTGGATTTTGTCGAGTGGAATAATGATTTTTACTTTCTTCAGAAATCCTTTTTCTATAAAGAGTTCATTGTTTCTGATGTAAAAATAAAAGTTCATAAAGTAAAGAATGGTGTTGGCAACAACAAGTACCAGAATAATGCCTATAATCGTGTAAGCTGTAAAAAGCTTGCTGGTGTCTAATGAATTGTGCTTGAAAAGGAACAAAATGGCAACAGGCCATATAGCCTTCACTATATTCTTTAGCGTTACGGCAAAGAAAAGAATAAGCCCTTTAGGCGATTGCCGTTGCGGAATGCTAAAGTCGATGTTATTCATAGTTGTTTACAGTTTTGCTGAGGAAATCTTTGAGTTGTTGTGCCGTTTCGGGTGTAATGCCATGGATATAAAGTCCGCTGTTGTGACCACCGGCAGTAAATATCTTCAGTTTCGATAGTCCGAGCATACGGGCAATCATACTCTGGCGGATTTCGGTATGTTGTATTCGGTTAAAAGGCACAGTTATAATTCTGCGATTAAGATATCCACTTCTGTAAACAATGTCATGTGTTCGCAAAGCATAGCCTTTTATAGGGAAACCAATATTTATAATCACCAGACCAGTTATATAAATAATAACAATCAAGGCATAAAACACGATAAACCACCACTGATTCAAGTCCTTTTCAATAATGATTTCAACCAGAAAAGGAAGCCCCGGAAGCAGCAGAAAAAGCAAGCTCCAGTTAAAATACATTATTTTCCTGTATTGAGGCTTCAATGGTTCAAAACTAAGATTTTCAATGGAAGGGAGCTGATTACTATCTATTTCGTTATTTTCAAAAAGCATGATGGTATTCTCTTAAATATTTTTAAAATCTACGCAAATCTACAAAAAAAACAATTGTAATAAATCAAATTTATCTTTTAAATGTTAACTTTGCTCATCGTGAGAAATAAAATCAATCAGATATTATCATTTATTGTATTATTGATTTTTGTATATCCTTTTATACAAAAAGAAATACATACATTGGAGCATGCTCACGATTTTCAATGTACCACACATACAGAGCGACATTACCATTCCGAACAGCACCATTGTCTGGTTTGCGAGTACACTATTCTTCTAGGAGAAACGGTCAAAGAATTTTCAGCAAGTTCCAGTCCTGCTACTTTTGTCATAAAAATTACATCATACTTTATTGAATGTAATTTTAATTATCAGGCTTATTCTTATCTGCTAAGGGGTCCTCCTGTTTTCTAAACTATATTTTTTTTAATGACGGAATCATTCATTTTCTGTCATTTAAATGCTTATTATTTAAAAAATAATAAGCATAAGCTATTATAATATAATATTTTATCAAACAAGTTTACAAAATGAAATCAATCAGATTATTGATTTTGCTTGTTGTATTTGTATATTCAACAGGCATTTCACAAAACAGTATTAGTGGTAGAATCATAGATAATTTTACAAAAAAAACACTTCCGGGAGCAAGTATTTACATTCCCGATTTAAAGGCAGGAAGTGTTTCAGATAATCAGGGCAGATATTCAATTACAAATTTACCAAAAGGTAAATTCCTAATTGAAATAAAATACATAGGATATGCAACCAAAATAGAAAAATTTTCAATTGAAGGAAATATAATTCAGGATTTTGTATTATTCGAAACCTCCGCAGAATTAAATGAAGTAGTAATAACCGGACTTTCGGGAACAGTAGAAAAAGCTGTAAATCCGATTCCATCGCATATTATTGACAAAAATGAATTGATAGCATCACAATCAAGTAATATTATTGATGCCATAAGCAAACAACCGGGTGTTTCGCAAATTACAACGGGTGCAGCCATTTCAAAACCGGTTATACGAGGTCTGGGTTATAATCGCATGATAACAATGCATAATAACATCAGGAAGGAAGGACAGCAATGGGGTGATGAGCATGGTATAGAAATTGACGAAAATTCTGTTGACAGAATTGAAATTATCAAAGGTCCCGGTAGTCTGGCATTTGGATCCGATGCGATGGCAGGAGTTATAAATTTACTGGCTCCGCGTCCAGTAGAAGAAGGAAAAATAATTGGAAATTTATTAACCAATTACCAATCAAATAACCGTTTGCTTGGTTTTTCGGCGATGAATGCCGGAAATATAAATGGTTATAGCTGGCTTGCTCAGATTAGCGGAAAGAAAGCCGGTGATTATTCAAATAAATATGATGGAAATGTATATAATTCAGGGTTTAATGAATTAGGTGGAACTGTTTTTGCAGGAATTAACCGCAGATGGGGATATGCTCATTTGCATATTAATATTTTTGAACAAAACCTCGGTTTAATTGAAGGAGAAAGGGATAGTCTGGGTAATTTTATTAAACTGGTGAAATTAAATGATACAACCATAGAAGAACAAAGTGCAAACAATGAGTTTTCATATAGTCTGGGTGTACCAAAGCAAAACATAGGACATTATAGTGTTTCATCATGTAATAATTTTGTTTTGGGCCAATCGGTTTTGAATTTTACGTTGGGATGGCAGCAAAACAAAAGAAAAGAAATTACCTTTATTGAAGACAATAGCAATGCTTTTCCAAAATATGAAGAAGAAGCAGGACTCTATTTTCTGTTGAATACATTTAATGCCGATGTAAAGTATTTTGTTCCCGAATGGAGAAATTGGGAAAGTACATTGGGATTTAATGGCTTGTTGCAACTCAATAAAAACAAAGGAACAGAATTTCTGATACCCGAATACAATATGTATGATGCCGGTTTATATGCTGTAACAAAAAAATCTTTCGGAAAATTATTCTTATCAGGTGGTTTCAGATATAGTTACCGTAATATCAGTTCCGATAAATTGATAGTAAACGCAGAAGGTATTCCTGTAAATATTGCAGATACCAGTTCGGAAATAAAATTCAATTCATTTAACAGCAGTTTCAATGCAATAAGCGGAAGCATGGGAGGAAGTCTTAAAATTACCCCTCAACTGATTGCAAAATTGAATTTATCAAGTGGATTCAGAGCTCCCAATATTGCCGAACTTGCTTCCAACGGGGTTCATGAAGGTACTTTCAGATATGAAACCGGTAACTCCGGCTTAAAGTCTGAAGTTAGTTATCAGATAGATGGAGGTATAGAGTTTTCATCACATTATATTACTTTCGAGCTTTCTGTATTCAATAATGCAATAGACAATTATATATTTTCACAAAA
>CAIZXK010000101.1 GCA_903936865.1 uncultured Bacteroidales bacterium
AAACAATAATAAAATATATACAGTTTTACTAAAGCTATTGATTATCAGCGAAAAAACTTTTTAAAGACTATTTGCTTATAGGTATAAAAAGAAAAAAGCTACTCAAAAAATGAATAGCTTTAAAAATTATTCCTGACAATTGAATGTAAGGAATAATTTATATTTATAAAAGTTACTAAAGTTACTAAAGTTACTTATAAACAAACATTATTTTTTTCAATCAATCAAATTAATGTAATCTTTTAATGTACTGTCAGAAAGATTGTAATAACGTGCCAATGCTTTACTGCCTGCAACGTGTCCACTCATTCGGGTAACAACGTGTAAAGGGGTTTTTTTATCTACTAAGTTTCCCACAAAGGTTCTACGGGCTAAATGAGAGCTGGCAATATCACAAATTGAAATATGTTCTTTTTGTCCGGTAACTGAATTTAAAACCTCTACTTTTCTTTTAATACCAACAAATATAAAAAGTTCCTTTAAATACTCATTATATTTCTGATCACTGATAAAAGGTAAAATTCTATTATCTGGCATATTGTATTTATTAAGTATCTCAATAGCTTTTGGAGTTAATGGAATACGGGCGACAACTGACTGGGTGTTATCTTTAGTTTTCTTTGGAATATAAGAAAGTACATTGTTTTTATCTATATTATCTTTGGTTAATTTAACAAGGTCGCCTACCCTTGCACCGATTAAGCATTGGAAAATAAAAATATCTCTTACTGATGCAAGTCTGTTATTATCCATGTTAGCATTAAAAATTAAATCCCTTTCTGCAATGGTTAAAAATATCGGTTCGCCGTATTTCTCTTTTGGTATCGTATAACCTTTGTCTGATGCACTCCTTTTAAATGGATAGGGTATATTTAAACCATCAAAGTTAGTTATTGAATAATTCCAGAATGTACGAATTAAACTCATTATAGCTTTTATGGTATTGTCGCCTTTTTGGGGGGTGTCCTCTCTTAAATAGTCCTCAAAATCCTTAAAAACTTCAGCTGTACAATTCTCAAAGGTTAATGTAATGTTCTTATGTAAGGAATATTCAAACAAATGCTTTTTATAGCTTTTAATACTTTTTAATCTGGCTGGGGTTGCTTTTGAGTTTTTGTAGTAAATATCAAAATAATAAAATAAGTCCTTTTCAACTTCATTTATCGGATCAGGTTTAATAATTTTTTTTGTAACAATATCCAATTCATTAATTATAAATTCCTTTTCGGGTGGTGTTGTTATATTATTGAAAATATCAATCAGTTTTGATTTAATTTGTGTAAGTACATTATTAATTTCATTATCATATACATCTCTTTTGCCTTGTTTACCTTTAGCGTTTTTTTTGACTTGCTGTTTTTCCACACTAAATTTATCATAATCAACTCTATACCCTGTAAAATAAACAATCCTTAATGAATTATAAGTAATTTGTGCATTAATCGGAATATTATTTTTAATTTCCTTTCCGTGAACGTATTTTTGTAATATAAATTTAATATTGTATTTCATGGTTAAATATTGTTTTTAAAAAGTACATACAAAAGTACATACATTTTTTATTATAACCAAACAAAATAAAATAAAATATAAAATACGTATTCAATTAATTTATAGTATCTTTGTACTTTAATATAAATTCTAATAAAACATAATAAAACATAAATAGTTTTCCCAGCATGATCACCAAAAAGCCGTTAACATTAGTTATCGGCTTTTTTTATTATCATATTTTTCGGTATTTCAACACTTTAAATAATTACTAAAAAATAAATTCAATCTGAGTTTTTTTTGTAATTTTGTTAATTGAATAACAATACAATTAATTCTATAAAAATGAAATTTACACCTGAAATATGTAGTATTAAAGATCAGAGAATGAAACCTTTTATTGATGCTGATGAAATATGGAATCTTATTAATAATACAGTATCTACAAAAGAAAAAGTAAAAGAAGTTATTGCAAAGTCATTAAGCAAACAAAGACTAACATTAGAAGAAACAGCCGTTCTTATAAATGCAACCGACCCTGAATTAATAGATGAGATTAAACAAGGTGCGAGAACGCTAAAAAAAACGGTTTATGGAAATAGAATCGTACTTTTTGCACCTTTATATGTTGGAAATAAATGCACTAACAATTGTAAGTATTGCGGATTCCGTACCGAAAATAAATCTGCAATCAGAAAAACTTTATCAGATCAGGAGTTAATTGAAGAAGTGGAAGCTTTGGAAGATAATGGGCAAAAACGATTAATTCTTGTTTATGGTGAACATCCGGCATATTCTCCTGAATATATTGCACATACAGTTAATGTAGTTTACGGTGTTAAAAAAGGAAATGGAGAAATAAGACGTGTTAATATTAACGCAGCACCACTTGATATTGATGGATTTAGAACTGTAAAAGATTCTGGAGTTGGCACTTATCAGGTTTTTCAGGAGACTTATCATCCTGAAGCTTATAAAGTTTATCATGTAGGTGGTAAAAAAATGGATTACGAATATCGTTTAACTTCACTGGATCGTGCACAGGAAGCTGGCCTGGATGATGTTGGCATAGGTGCTTTATTTGGTCTGTACGACTGGCGTTTTGAAGTAATAGGATTAGTCCGTCATACAAATCATTTGGAAGCTTGTTATAATGTTGGGCCCCATACTATTTCTTTCCCACGTATTCAAAGTGCTTCTTCATTGGATATAGATGGAAAATATTTTGTTAGTGATGAGGATTTTGTTAAGTTGGTTGCAATTCTCAGATTAGCTGTTCCTTATACTGGAATGATTTTAACTGCGCGCGAAAGTGCAGCTATAAGGGATGAGGTCATTAGTTTTGGTGTATCTCAAATAGATGGAGGAACTAAATTGGAGTTGGGGAGTTATGCTGCCTCTAAAAATGAGAATCAGGATTTAAACCGTGAACAATTCGTTATTAATGACAATCGTTCTTTGAATGAAATTATTGATGATTTATTGGATAAAGACTATATTCCTTCTTTTTGCACAGCTTGTTATCGATTAGGACGTACAGGTGAACACTTTATGGAATTCTCAGTCCCAGGATTCATTAAAAGGTACTGTACTCCAAATGCAATTTTAACTTTAGCTGAATATATAAGCGATTATGCTCCAGATGATACTGCTCACAAAGGTTGGCTGGTTATCGAAAAGAATATAAATACATTGGATGATGAAAAAACAAAAACTGAAGTTAGAAATCGGGTAGAGAAAATAAAAAATGGTGTTAGAGACCTTTATTTTTAAACAAAAAAATTAATTGTCTATGAAAGAAATGAGAATTTTGGGCTTAATGATAACAGATAGAATCAAAGAAGCCGGTAGAACGCAAATGACATTAACCAAACATGCTCACATAATAAAATCCCGTTTGGGATTTCACGAAGTATCTGAAGATGTTTGCAGTAGAGTTGGTATGATCATATTGCAATTAAGTGGTAAATCACAAGACTTTGATTTACTTGAAAAGGACTTAAATCTGATAGGTGGTTTGGATGTTCAAAAAATGAGTTTCAATCTTTAAGTATTATTATGAAGGAAATTAAAATTTTAGGCTTACATTTAACTGATAGGGTTAAGGAAGCAATTAAGGTACAGGATGTTTTAACCAAATTTGGTTGTTCAATAAAAACACGTTTGGGTTTGCATGATGTAAATGATGATGTTTGTAGTACAAACGGAATTATTATTTTGGAATTATGTGGAAGTCTTGAAGAAATGGCAAAACTGGAAAACGAACTTTTAAAAATTGAAGGCCTGGAAGTTCAAAAAATGACTTTCTAACATTTTTTAACCATTTATTAATTCAGAAAACCACAAAATCAGCTTAGTTTTGTGGTTTTCTTTTTATAATCAATTGCATAATGAAAAAATATTTCTTTGGTTTAATTATTCTTTACATTTTCAACTTTACTTCTTTTGCACAGGATACTCAATTACTTTTTAAAGGCAAAAATCAATATCTTGGTCAGATTGAAGATAATGCATTTCCTGTAAACCTTAGTTTTTATTACATAAATAAAAGCAAAACAAATATTAAAATCATTTCAGTTAAATGCTCTGATGAACTAAAAGTTTATGATTGGAATAAAAACCAATCATTAGCTCCCGGAAAATCAGGGAAAATTAGTTTTTCATACAACGGTAACAGATTAGGAGCCTTTAATCAGAAAATTTTTATTAAAACAAACGAACCTGGCATCAAAGAAACTGAACTGGTATTTGGAGGCGAAGTAATTCCCCGCAAAAAGACCTCTGCTGATATTTACTCGAATAATAATGGTGAAATTAGTTTTGCATCCAATATCATCAATTATGGAGATATCAAAAGTACACAAAAGAAAACCGATTCTTTGTTTTTTATCAATAATTCGAATAAGACAATAACGATTGAAGATTATGAACTAAATCCTGCATTTGCAAAAATTATTATTGTTACCAATGATATTTTACCGAAAGCCAAAGGGAAAATAATTGTGGTTTACAATGCAACGCTTCGTAATGCTTTTGGCAAAACAACTGACACTATTTATTTTAAAACAAATGAAGAAAACAATTCTTTAAAAGCGATTTTTTTACAGTCGGATATCTATGAAGATTTCTCAAAAATTAAACCAGAAAAGCTTAAATTAGCTCCTAAAGCATATTTGATAAATACAAATTATGATTTTAAATTTGTAAAGAAAGGTGAAGCTGTTAAAACAGTTTTTAACATTAAAAATAAAGGTAAAACACAATTATTAATTC
This sequence comes from uncultured Bacteroidales bacterium, assembly GCA_903936865.1. Lineage (GTDB taxonomy): Bacteria > Bacteroidota > Bacteroidia > Bacteroidales > JACABE01 > JACABE01. Next base: position 4,765 of record CAIZXK010000101.1, read on the forward strand.
GCAAAGTTGACAAAACCTGCGAATGTATTACTGTAAATTATCCCGAAAAAATAAGATTCGACAGAGATTCTCCTATTGGAATTTCAATGGATACCCGTGGTTTAAAAGGTAATATCCACGAAAAAGTTACCATTATTACCAATGATCCCGAAAATCCACGTATTGTTTTACACTTAATGGGAATTGTTGAATAATGGATTTTAAAGTGGTTTTCCATTTTTTAAATTTAAACATTCATTTTTTCAGAAATAATTTGTAGGTTTGTACTTTATAAATTAAATAAAAACAACATGCTTATAAATGCTGTTTTATCGTGGTTGATGAAAAAGCGAATTCATCAGATTGAACTTTTTATGAAATATCCTCATGAAGTTCAACAGGAGTTGTTTAGGAAATTGATTAATGCTGCTAATAGCACTGAATATGGCATACTCTTTGACTATAAATCAATAAACAGACCCGAACATTTTAAGGAAAGGGTTCCCATAAATGACTATAATTCAATAAAACCTTATATTGACCGGCTGATGCGAGGCGAGCAGAATATCTTATGGAATTCTGATATAAAATGGTTTGCCAAATCTTCGGGAACTACTTCTGATAAAAGTAAATTTATTCCTGTAAGTGAAGAATCTCTTGAAGAATGCCATTTTAAAGGAGGAAAGGATATGCTTTCCATTTATTGCAATAATTATCCTGACACCCAATTATTCGATGGAAGAGGTTTGGCATTGGGAGGAAGTCATAGAATCAGCGAAATAAATAACGAATCCTACTATGGTGATTTATCGGCAATCATCATTCAGAATTTACCTTTCTGGGCTGAATTTCATCGTGTTCCCAACCGCACCATTGCTCTTATGGATGAATGGGAAAGTAAGATTGAAAAAATGGCTTTGGCAACCATTGAGCATGATGTAACAAACTTATCAGGTGTTCCTTCCTGGACATTGCTTTTGTTGAAAAAAATATTGGAAATTACAGGAAAGAAAAATATCTGTGAAGTATGGGAAAATCTGGAAGCTTATTTCCATGGTGGTGTAAGTTTTTCTCCTTACCGCGAGCAGTTTAAACAACTTATTCCATCCTCAAAAATGAATTATCTGGAAACTTACAATGCAACAGAAGGTTTTTTTGGAATACAAGACCGGATTAATTCCGATGAATTATTGCTAATGCTCGATTATGGTGTTTATTATGAATTTTTACCTCTTGAATTACTCGGCACAGAAAATCCAAAGACATTGGGCTTGGATGAAGTAGTTAAAGATGAAAATTACGCAATGATAATTTCAACCAATGCAGGATTGTGGCGATATTTAATAGGCGATACGGTTAAGTTTACCTCGATCAATCCTTTCCGTATAAAAATTACAGGTCGTACAAAAAACTTTATAAATGCCTTTGGTGAAGAATTGATTGTTGATAATGCCATAAATGCTTTGGCAATAGCTTGCGAAAAAGCCAATGCTGAAATTGTGGAATTTACAGCAGCTCCTATTTATCTGGAAGAAGGCAAAAATGCTACTCATGAATGGTTGATTGAATTTAGCCATGCTCCCGAAAGTATTGAATATTTTACAGAGATGCTCGATAATGCTTTAAAATCATTGAATTCGGATTATGAAGCAAAACGGTATCATAATCTGATGCTTAAAATGCCGGTTGTAAAAAAAGTTCCTGAAAATACATTTTACAATTGGTTGAAATCGAAAGGAAAACTGGGTGGACAGTATAAAGTCCCTCGTTTATCAAACGACCGTAACTATGTGGATGAAATTTTGGAAATGATTCGGAAGGATTTGAAGTGAAGAATATTATTTTAAAAAATTTAAATTATAATCCACTAGTATTACTTTAATATTTGATTTGCTTGCATAATTTATAATCTGTTGTTTATCATTTTCAGAAGTCAATCCATTGGTCCATATATGGCAATTGTATTTTCTGAAATATTTTTCCATAAACGAAACCATATTGTAATGAGCAGATATTGCATCAAATTGATAATTGCTTACAATTGACTCAATATCCTCATATAAATTATTTTCAGCAATTGAGGTAAATAAATTTCCAGAAACATCGGGTATCCAAAGACTGGTAAATATTCCCGATAATTTATACAATGCCAATAATTCAGGAATGCTATTCTCAACTATTATTTTGTCTTGCAGCTTATATTTTGCAATTATTGATTTCATTTCTTCTACAGATTTAAAAGCATTGGCACTGTTCAGATTTTTAAAATCTATCCAGTAATAATATTTTGAGCATTTGGGAATACTATCAAAATAAGAATCCAGACTAATACCCGTTGGATTATCATGTCCTAATTGAAATTCATTTTCATTTTCAACAAAAAAAACATCCAGTTCAATACCATTAAATTCCTTTAAAGCCTCATTAGCATAACTTGCAGTATTTACCCTATGTTTCCATAGCTTATTATCAGGAAAATCATAGATGGCTGTTGGCGGATTGTATTTCCGCATATTAAAAGTATTGTCTTTCTCGCAGCTACTGATTATAAATACTATGATTATAAAAAAAATGATTTTTAGTGGGTTGTGCATTTATTTGAAATTATAAAATGTGGCTTGATAGCAATTATTCTTATGTTGTAAATTATGACAATATTAAAAACAATTACTTGCGGAAATTATGATTATTTGATAAATGTCAATCTAAAAGGTTTAAACCTGATTTTTAGATTCTATTTTTTATGGGGAAAAATGTTTTCAGATACTATAGTAAGATTTTAAGCAATTAATCATAACCAACAACGATGTTATTTACTCCAAATACATAACTTGGAATTTGTAACATTCTATTTATCAATTTATTTGCAACTAAATAAACATCGGCAAGTCGTCCAAATGTTGGGAACTTAAGAAATCGACCGAAAACTAACCCTCCCGAACTTCGGACACTCGCTTTTCGATCGAAAACTAACCGTCCGGAACTTCGGACACTCACTTTTCACCCGAAAACTAACCGTCCGAAACCTTGGACACCCATTTTTCGACCGAAAACACATTTTCCGAAACACAGTAAGCTCACTTTTCGACCAACGGCTCAAAATACAGACTTTTTGATAAATTTAAAATTACAGATAACATTTAAAACTAAGTTTTTTTAAATAAATAACAACATTACATTGATATTTTGTAAATTTGTAGAGAATTTAATTTTACAACAACCGTTATATATACAATAGAAGAAGTTACATTTGGAATAAAAATATGAAAAAGATTTATACTATCTTATTTTTATTATGCTTCATGCAAGTTGCCAATGCACAGATAAGTGCTACATTTACAACTAAAATCAATACAGTTTGTAACGGTAATCCTTGTATTTACAATGGTCCTAAAATATTGATAAATGAAGTGATGCTTTCACCGCTCTCAGGCGATGGATCCATATTTGGTTATGATAGTCTGCGAAGAGCAGAATGGATTGAATTATATAATCCTGATATTTGTCAGTCGATTGATATTTCGTGTTTTTTTTTAGGTAATAATGCACCTGAATTAACTCAGACAGCTAGCGTTAATTATGGAGGTGGTTTTGTAATTCCAACAGGAACCATTGTTCCACCAAGAGGATTTGTAGTTATAAGAGGCTCCAATGCAGCTCCTGTTCCCTCATATTTGCTTTTGCAAAATGGAGGAAAAACAATCGAAATTGTTGTTGACGAAAATATTATTAATAACATATGCCTGGATGGAGGTCAACGATTATGGTTTCCTAATTTAGGCGGTTGGTTTGCTTTTTATGATGACAGTGGAATACCGCAGGACGCCATTTCATGGAATGATGAAACTAAATCATGCATGACTTGTCCACCTTGTAATCCAATTGCCCCTTCCTGTGGTTACAATGGCTATTTGACTTCTTATCATAGCATTCCGGTTGCAAATAAAAACTATATCACATCGGTAAATCCGGCAGATTATCAAGGTTTATCACTCAGAAGAATACCTGATGGTGGAAATTGGAATTCAAATCCATCTGCACCCACTTATGGAAATTGTAATACGATATGCATTCCTCCTCCTAATATTACATGCAACGGTATGGCTGTGGTTATTCCATCAGGTGGTCAGGCTCCCTATACTTTCTTATGGGACGACCAGCAACTAACAACAAATGATACAGTAAGCGGTTTGTGTGAAGGTGTTTATCATGTAATTATTGCCGATGCCAATAATGATACCGTTGTTTTTAGTGTTCAGATTAATAATTTGCAACTTACAACTTCCATTTCTTCAACCAATGTTAGTTGTATGGGTGGAAATAATGGATCAGTTTCTGCTGTTCCCAATAATGGCACACCACCTTTTCATTACTTATGGAATACAGGAGATACACTTTCTTCAATCAATAATTTAGGTGCAGGGAATTATTCGGTAGCAATTACAGATAAAAACGGATGTGTTTGCGATAGTTTTACAACAATACCCGAAAGTACTGTCATATTAACGGTTAATACAAATAACGAAACTATTTGCAAAGGATACAGCACAACGTTAACAGCTTCCCCTTCAATCGTTGGGGGTATTTTCCATTGGATGCCCAATGGTCAACAAACATCAGATATTACAGTTACACCTTTATTTACAACAAATTATTCTGTAATCTATACAATATCTGGCTGTGTTGCAAAAGACACTTCTACGGTTACTGTAAATTCACAACCTCATGCTTCCATTTATTGTTCCAAACAAACCATTTCACCTGACGATTCAACAGAGCTTCAGGCAATGGGAGCTATCTCCTTTTTGTGGAACAATGGTCTTACTTCTGATAAGATATTTGTTTATCCCGATGAAGACACGATTTATTGCGTAATAGCTTCAAACAATAATGGCTGTTTCGATTCTACTTGTATAAAGATAAATGTAAGAGGAGTTTCGATGTTGTATGTTCCCAATGCATTTACTCCAAATTATAATGGATTGAATGATGTTTTTCTGGTAAAATCAACTAATATTGAAAAGTTTCATATTGTAATTTTTAACAGATGGGGCAATTTGCTTTTCGAAACCAATGATATAAATGTAGGTTGGGATGGAAAATATAATGGTATTCTGGTTCCTGAGGGAGTTTATGTTTATTCGATTGAAGCCATCGGCGAAGACAAAGTACCTTATAGAAAACTGGGAAGTCTTACCGTATTGAGATAAGATAATCTGCAATTTTTTAATACTAATTTACTTTAACCAATTTCTCATCATTAATAAACCATATTCAGTAATATAAGATTCCGGATGAAATTGCACTCCCCTTACATCGAATATTTTATGTTTGCAGGCCATTATTGTATTTTCGGTATCTATTGCAGTTACGTCTAAAATGTCATGAGGGAAATCTTTACGGCTAACTACCCAGGAATGGTATCTACCAGTAATAAAACAATCTTTTACATCTTCAAAAAGATATTCGTTTGATGAAGTTATGATGGTTTTACTTCCTATCCCATGCTTAGTACTTTCCATTTGAATTAACTTTGCACCAAAGCATTCAGCAATTGCCTGATGACCCAGACATATTCCAAGGATTTTTTTTGTTGGTGCAAATTGCCTGATCAAATCACACAATATTCCAGCTTCAGATGGAATTCCGGGACCTGGTGAAAGCAATATCTTATCAAATGCATTTATTTCTTCAAGTGTAATTTTATCATTTTTAGCAATAACAAAATCATTTACTCCGCATTGTTCAACCAATTGAACAAGGTTGTAAGTAAACGAATCGTAATTGTCGAAGATTAATAGACGCTCTTTCATAGATTATGCAAAAATAAGCTAAAATATTAATACTTTTGCATTAGAAAAATCAGGAAATGAAGGAAGCAATTAAAATAATGAATAGCTTAGGATCAGAAAGAAAACCCTTTCTGTTTATCATTGATTTTGCAATGCAAAAGCCTTTGATTTTTCCAAAAGATAAAATTCCCTTAGATATCTTGTATGATATTAATGGAATCTCTAATGTCTCAAATTATAGTCCAATTTCCGAAAGCCCTTATTATCTGAACAAAAAACCAATAGATTTTAACACTTATAAAAAAGCATTCGACAAGGTAATTGCTCATTTGCAGTATGGAAACAGCTATTTGCTTAACCTCACCCAACCTACAGCAATCGAAACTAATCTCGACTTAAGCACCATATTTCATAAAAGTATAGCTAAATACAAGCTTTTATATAAAGATAAATTTGTGGTGTTTTCGCCAGAAATTTTTATACGGATTAATAATAATATAATTTCATCATTTCCGATGAAGGGTACTATTGATGCAGAAATACCCGATGCAGAAAATGTTATACTAAATGATAGTAAAGAAACCGCAGAGCATTACACCATCGTCGATCTAATTCGCAACGATTTGAGCAAGGTTTCCAAAAATGTAAAAGTGGATAGGTTTCGCTTTATCGATTATTTAAAAACCAACAATAAACAGCTATTGCAGGTAAGTTCTGAAATAAGTGGCGAATTGCCAAATGATTACAACAACCAAATTGGTGAAATTTTATTCAATCTTTTGCCGGCAGGTTCCATATCAGGTGCACCTAAAAAGAAAACGTTGGAGATAATTTCAGAAACAGAAAATTATAACCGTGGATATTATACCGGAGTTTTTGGATATTTTGATGGTTATAATCTGGATAGTGGTGTTATGATTCGTTTTATTGAAAAAACCGAAGAGGGCTTAATTTACAAAAGTGGAGGTGGAATTACAGCAAAAAGTGAAGCAGAAAATGAATATCAGGAATTAATTGACAAAGTTTATGTGCCGTTTGCTCGAAACAATTAAAATAAATCATGGTAAAATGCTTAATATTAATTTGCATAATGAACGATTCAATCGTTCCCGGCTGGAATTATTTGGTATTAATGAGCATATAAATCTAGAAACTAAAATTAATTTTCAGAGAAATACCATTAATGGGATTAGCAAATGCCGAATCGTTTACAGTAAATTTATTGAACAAATTGATATTATACCATATCAATTCAGGAGAATTGGTTCGTTGAAGATTATAGAAAATAATGAAATTCAATATTCATATAAATATAGTAATCGTAATTTTATAAATCGTTTATTTGCATTAAGGGAAAAATGTGACGATATTCTTATAATAAATAAAGGTAAGGTAACTGATACTTCTTATTGCAATATTGTTTTTAGTGATGGGGAAAAACTTCTAACTTCTTCCACTCCATTACTAAAAGGAATCAAACGTGAACAACTTTTAAATGAAGGAATTATTTTGGAAGAAGAAATCAAAAAGCAGGATATCCATTTATTTAAAAAAGCTTTTCTGATAAATGCCATGATTGATCTGGATGATAAAATGGAAATTCCGACAGATAAAATATTTTAAAATTCTAACTTTGCAAACAGACAAAATCATTTTTAAAAATAATACAATTAGTAAGTTATACATTTAATCAATTAATAAAAAATGAAAAAAGTAATCAATACATCAAATGCACCTAAGGCAATAGGCCCTTACAGTCAAGCAATTGAAGCCAATGGCATGTTATTTATTTCGGGTCAAATTCCAATAGATCCTGCTATTGCAAAAGTAGTGGATGGCGGAATCAAGGAACAAACGGAACAGGTAATGAAAAACATCGAAGCAATACTAACCGAAGCAGGTTATACTTTTGCTAATGTTATCAAATCAACTTGTTTGCTTAGTGATATGGAAAACTTTGCAGCAATGAACGAAGTATATGGCAACTATTATTCAGTAAATCCACCAGCACGTGCTGCTTTTGCTGTAAAAGGCTTACCTTTGGGTGTAATGATAGAAATAGAAACCATAGCAGCAAAATAAACTGACTATTTTAAGTTATAAAAGCTCCTTACAATCTAAATGTAAGGAGTTTCTTTTTTTATATAAACAAATTTTGCAGGATAAATGATAATGCTTTTACCTAATATTTAAAAGATATTAGATGCCTAATAAAAAATATTTATTTAATTTAATTGCTTTATTTAATGCCAATTAAGATATCTTTAGTTAAACCATTATGATTTATAGATTAGTTCGTAATCTTTTCTATAATTCCATAAGAAATTGGTTATAGTTTCATGAGCGGAGCGAATTGGTCTATTACATATTTCATTCCAATTTATTTACAAAAACATAGTTTTTTTACCAATAATATGATATATGAATTAGATAAAAGAATGAAGTTTGATATTAAACAATTCAACTTCATTTTATCTATTGATAATTATGTTTTTCTTCATTTGTTATTTGATAAAAGAATGATTTTTTTTAAAATAGAATTTATTGCAATTATTAAAAAGAAAACCAAAGAATATCTAAAACAACATAAAAAATAACATTTTAAGATAATTTTGATTTAAAAAGATGTATATTTGTGATTGAATTGTGGAATTAAAGTAAAAAAAGAATCTTAGAACTAACTTTTAAGATTTTTTAGAATGTTTTAATTTTGAGAAAAAATATTTCTACAATAAACAATTAAGCAGATTTGCTTTGATATTTTTAGTATAATCCAAACAATTGTTATATGTAAAGTATATGAAAAAGAGATTTTTACTTTTTCTTTCTTTAGTATTCTTCACGTCATGTAATACTAAACAGGAAAGTATTACAAATGTTAATACTACTAAAGATGTACTTACTCATTTACAAGTAACTGTATTGGATGAATTGCCAGAAAGTCTTAAATCCAAAACCATTGTTTTGGATACAATGCCAGAACCGAAAACAGTATTAGTTCCCAAAAATGGAGGTATAACTAAAATGTTACCATTTTTATAAAATGAAAAAGGGGAGCCCATTTTAAACTCCGAAGGCAAACATTTTATTATGGGTGAAGGCGGCAAATCCAATTTTACTAACTTTACAACCAATAATGGCCTTGCATTAGATGCAGTCAGTTGTTCTGTAATTGACAGGTTTGGAAATCTTTGGTTCGGAACTTTTGGTGGGGGAGTGAGTCGTTACGATGGAAAATCATTTACATCATTTACCACCACCCAAGGTCTTGGCAATAATATGGTATGGAGCATCATAGAAGATAAATCGGGAAACCTTTGGTTTGGAACTTATGGTGGGGGGGTAAGCCGCTATGATGGTAAATCCTTCACTTCTTTCACTACTGAGCAGGGATTGGCTAACAATATGGTATGGAGTATTCTTGAAGATAAAAAGGGAATCCTTTGGTTTGGTATTGATGGCGGTGGGGTGAGCCGTTATGATGGAAAATCTTTCACTTCTTTTAATTCTGCTAATGGCCTAGTTAGCAATATGGTTAGAAGCATCATTGAGGATAAAAATGGAAATTTATGGTTTGGGACTCTGGGCGGAGGAGTGAGCTGTTACGATGGCAAATCTTTCACTAAATATACTACAGATCAAGGCCTTGGAAGTAATTCTATTTTTAGTATTATTGAAGATAAAAACGGTAATTTATGGTTTGGAACTTATGGTGGTGGAGTGAGCTGCTATAATGGCAAAATCTTTAAATCATATACTACCAATCAAGGACTCGCTAATAATATTGTTTGGAGTATCTTAGAAGATAAATCAGGAAATCTGTGGTTTGGTACTTATGGTGGTGGAATAAGTCGTTATGATGGCATATCATTCACTTCTTTTACAACAGCACAGGGACTTGCTAATAATAGTGTTTACAGTATTTTAGAGGATAAATGTGGAAACCTTTGGATTGGCACTGATGGTGGTGGAGTGAGTCGCTACGATGGCAAATCATTCACTTCATTTACCACAGCACAAGGACTTGCTAATAATATTGTTTGGAGTATCTTAGAAGATAAATCCGGTAACTTTTGGTTCGGTACAAATGGTGGTGGAGTGAGCCGTTACGATGGAAAATCATTTACGTCATATACTACCATGCATGGTTTGGCTGATAATATTGTTTTTAGCATTTTAGAAGATAAATCCGGAAGTATTTGGTTCGGCACAAGTGGAGGTGGAGTGTGTCGTTTTGATGGTAAATCATTTACTATATATAACACCACTCAGGGACTAGCTAATAATAATGTAAGGAGTATCATTGAAGATAAATCCGGAAACCTTTGGTTCGGAACTGTGGGTGGAGGAGTGAGTCGTTTTGATGGCAAATCTTTTACTACATTTACTACCCTACAAGGACTAGCTAATAATAGAGTTTACAGTATCTTAATGGATAGAAATGGATACCTTTGGTTCGGCACTTATGGTGGTGGGGTAAGCCATTACGATGGCAAATCCTTTACTACATTTACTACCGCTCATGGTTTGGCTAATAATATGGTTTATGGTATTTTAGAGGATAAAAAAGGAAACCTATGGTTCGGCACTGATGAAGGACTCAGTATGATATCTGCAGGAGATGTGAAAAAATTTGAAAAAGAAAAGAATAAAAAAACAAACAAAAATATAATTTCTTCATTTCTTTTTAAGAGTTTTAAAATAGCAGATGGATTACCCGATGATTTTGTAACAAATGTTATTCAACTAACAAACGGTAAAATAGCTATAAGTACTAATTTAGGTATCACCGTTTTTAACGTATCAAATAACTATAGTAAACTTAATGATATAGAAATTTACAACTCAAATACAGGCTATTCTGTAAAAGATGTGAATGTTGGACAAAATTGTATGTTATTAGATAGAAAAGGTATTATTTGGGCTGGTACAGGCAGTGAAAATTCTGCTTTGATAAGATTTGATTATATGGCTCTTCAAAAAAAATATCAAATACCAACCCTAGTTATTCAAAACATTAAAATTGATGAAGAACCTATTTGCTGGAACAATTTACAATCGAAAGGAATAAGAAAAAACATTCAGGATAGTGCAACCGCTTTATTACAGAATTTTTTTGCCTATGGAAAATGTTTTAACTCTTTACAAAATCTTTCACTATTAAAGCGGTTTGGTAATATCAAGTTTGATGGTATTACCAAATTTTATCCATTGCCTGAAAATTTACAACTTCCTTCTGATCATAATCATATTTCATTTGATTTTGTTGCTATCGAAACCTCTAAACCTTTTCTGGTGAATTATCAGTATAAACTGGAAGGCTATGACAAAGACTGGAGTCCCCTTACCAATCGATCAAATGCCAGTTTTGGTAATATAAATGAAGGTAAATATACCTTTAGACTCAAAGCTCAAGGAATAAATGGGGTTTGGTGTAAACCCATTTCATATTCTTTCAGAGTATTACCTCCTTGGTATCGTACATGGTGGGCATATTTCATCTATATCTTATTGTTTATTATGTTCTTGTTGATTTTCATCAAATGGCGGGAGCGAAACTTAAGGAATGAGAAAGAAAAATTGGAAAAAATTGTAGAGGAGAGAACAGCAATGGTTGAAAAACAGAATGAAGAACTGATACAAAAGAATATTCTTGTTGAAAAAGAAAAACAACGAAGCGATAATTTACTTCTGAACATTCTTCCTGAAGAAGTGGCCGAAGAACTTAAAGCTAAAGGATTTGCTGAAGCAAAGCAGTATGATGAAGTAACGGTTCTTTTTACTGATTTTAAAGACTTTACCAGAATATCAGAAATAATGTCTCCAAAAGAACTGGTTGAAGAAATACATAGCTGTTTTAAAGCTATTGATAATATCATAGGAAAATATAATATTGAAAAAATAAAGACTATTGGGGATAGTTATATGTGTGCAGGTGGATTACCTATTCCCAATAAAACTCATGCAGAAGATATAGTGAGTGCTGGACTGGAAATTCTTCAATATATTCAAACACGAATAGAAGAAAAAAACGCAATAGGAAAAGAAGCATTCCATATTCGCATCGGGATTCATACAGGTCCAGTAGTTGCCGGTATTGTTGGCATTAAAAAATTTGCCTATGATATTTGGGGAGATACAGTAAATACAGCTAGCCGTATGGAGGCCAATGGTGAAATTGAAAAAGTTAATATTAGTGGAACCACATACGAACTTATAAAAGAAAAGTTCACATGCATTTACAGAGGAAAAATACTAGTTAGAGGAAAAGGCGAACTAGATATGTATTTTGTGGAAGGATAAATTTGAAATATACATTTCCTATAAAGCTTATATAGTTTCTAATAGAGTTACAAAAAATATTAGCTTTTATTCTTTTCTGTCTATCGTATATATGTTTTATCTATATTATCCTCAACTTTCCAGATTTATTTTTTATATAAGAAAAGAGTTAACCAAGAATTAAAGCAACTATATCGAATGGAGTTGGTATAAACAAAAAAACCTCATCATTTCTGATGAGGTTCGTTGTAAAGGTTGGCGGCGACCTACTCTCCCACAAATAACTGCAGTACCATTGGCGCAAGTGGGCTTAACTTCTCTGTTCGGAATGGGAAGAGGTGAACACCACTGCAATAGCCACCATAAGATCTTTAATTTCGTTACTGTCTTTTTATTGACAGTTGACATTATGATGAAAGAAAATACAAAAATTCGTTTTTATTGAAAAAATATTGAAGCAGAAAGCTTACGGGTAATTAGTACTGCTCGGCTATGACGTTACCGCCTTTACACCTGCAGCCTATCAACGTCGTCATCTTCAACGACCCTTAAAAGAAATCTCATCTTGAGGCGAGTTTCGTACTTAGATGCTTTCAGCACTTATCTCATCCGTACATAGCTACCCTGCGATGCAGCTGGCGCCACAACAGGTACACTAGAGGTACGTCCGACTCGGTCCTCTCGTACTAGAGTCAGCTCCTCTCAAATTTCTAACGCCCACAACAGATAGGGACCGAACTGTCTCGCGACGTTCTGAACCCAGCTCGCGTGCCACTTTAATAGGCGAACAGCCTAACCCTTGGGACCTTCTCCAGCCCCAGGATGTGACGGGCCGACATCGAGGTGCCAAACCACCCCGTCGATATGAGCTCTTGGGGGTGATCAGCCTGTTATCCCCGGAGTACCTTTTATCCTTTGAGCGATGGCCCTTCCATTCGGAACCACCGGATCACTATGTCCTGCTTTCGCACCTGATCG
>CAIZXK010000102.1 GCA_903936865.1 uncultured Bacteroidales bacterium
CATTTTTCAGTAAATCATTTTGTTTAGCATATTCAATAAACTTGTCTTTAAAATCTAATGCTTGCCGATTATCAATCCCCCTCCAGTTGTAATTATATTATTATTAAAATAAATTACAGGTTGTTACATTATAATATTAATCAGTTTAAGATGTTATACTCGCGTTAATAAGATATTATAATTGAATACGATAAAATATTTTTCGTAACTAAATTTTTTAACAAAATAATTTAATTCAAAATGCTAATGGAAGATAAAATATATTATATTTGTATCGGTTTAAATTTGAGTTTGATATAAAAGTATATTTTAATCTGATAATAATTTTCACCTTAAAAAAATGTAGAAAACAATTCAATTTATTATTAATTATAAAAATTATTTCAAATGACTATTAAAAAAAACTTTTTTAGCTTTTCGTTTATTTTAGCTGGTTTAATCCTTGTATTTACAAGCAGTTGCAAAAAGGATGATACTTCTACTACTCCGGTTGGTCCTGCAGCTATAACAGTTTGGGACAACGACAGTAATTTATACCATGGCGTTACCATAGGAACCCAGGTATGGATGGTAGAAAACCTGAAAACAAGAAAATACAGAAACGGGGATGGCATACAAAACATTACCGATAATACGGCATGGAGTAATCTTACCGCAGGAGCTTATTGCAATTATAGCAACGATTTGAGTAACGGTAAAACTTACGGTCGCTTATATAATTGGTATGCAGTTACCGATTCGCGCAAATTATGCCCTGCCGGATGGCATATTGCAACTGATAATGATTGGAAAAAGTTAATCGAATACCTGGGTGGAATAGCAATCGCAGGAGGAAAATTAAAAGAAAAAGGGACAACACATTGGCATGCTCCAAATGGAGGTGCAACAAATGCTTCTGGTTTTACAGCACTTCCAAGTGGAGTAAGAACTAAAGATGGTGATTTTTATGGATTGGGTGATATTTGCGAACACTGGACTACTTCCGAAGATATTGCTTTAGGTGCCATACACTATGGAATGGGATTTTTTAATGAAAATGCCACAACTAATTTCAGTGATAAAAAATGTGGATATTTGATTAGATGCGTAAAGGATTAAAAAACTAAAAAGAAAAGATAAAAAGCCCTGGATATGATTCGGGGCTTTTTTATTCAACCCGAAAAAATACACTTTCAAGCATTTATATTCTAACTTCAGCAAAATAAGTTTTATTCGCCTCCGTTGTTTTGTAATTTTGTAACCAGTATTAATCAAATAGCGTCTTAATTTCAAAATGGCTTACAAAGATGATTCTTTATATCTGGAGCAAATCCGCAACGGCAACACAAATGCTTATGCTATGCTTATAAACAAGCATAAGACCATGGCATTCAATGTAGCGTTGCGTATTACCCGCAATAGGGAAGATGCCGAGGAAGTCATTCAGGATGCGTTCTTAAAGGTTTATTATTCATTAAAAGACTTTGAAGGCAAATCGAAATTTTCAACATGGTTGTATAAAATAGTTTATAATCAGGCCATTTCGAAAATTCGTAAAAAAAGTATTGCACAAAGTGATATAAATGAAGAAATAATTAATAATTTTACAGTCGGAAACATTAGTCGCGATTTAAACTATCTGGCTTCTGAAGATCAGACCAAATACATCAATCTGGCCTTATCAAAATTACCCGAAGAAGATAGTGCAATCGTAACTTTGTTTTACCTTAATGAGAGTTCAATTGAGGAAGTGAGTGAAATTACAGGTTTAAGTGAGTCGAATGTTAAAGTGAAACTTCATCGCAGCCGCAAAAAAATGTATGAAGAACTCAAACAATTGTTAAATAATGAGGTTAATACACTACTATGAATCAACAAACAGTAAGAGATCCTTTTTTGCAAAAACTGATGCAACAATCAACAATGGAAGAACCATCCGATGATTTTACGCTGAAGTTGATGTCGATGATACAATTAGCTGAAATTCCTGAAAAAGAATCAGTTAAAAAAGGATTCGCAATGAAATATATTTATGGATTGCTGGCTATAACATTGGTAATTGCTTTTTTTGCTGCTATTTCATTCTTTCCGCAATATTTTACTTTTATAAATACTGCAAATATTCTGGTATTTATAAAACCTTATTTATCAATTTTCAATACTATTTTTTCCTTTATAAAAGCACAACCAATTGTTTCTATTGTAGTTTTTTCGCTTGCCGGTTTATTTATTCTCGACAAAATACTCTCATTACTGTTTCATTCCAAAATGCAACACACTTAAAATAGTATGGTTAGAAAAATAAATCTTTTGATAATTGTATTAGTAGCTATTGTTTTTGTTCAGTGTAAATCAACTTCCAAAACCCGCAAAACCAAAGATATAAAGAAGACCGAAAATGAAAAAAGAGCTGATGCTTTTTTTTATCATATTTATTCAAAGAAATTAGGCTATGAGTTGGCTGGAAACGAAGATATTGATTTCCTGCAAATGGTGGATGCATGGTTGGGAGTTCCCTATAAATATGGAGGTTGTACCAAGGAGGGAACAGATTGTTCATGTTTTGTAGCTACATTTTATAAAGATTTTTATAAGCTGAATTTGCCCAGAAAATCGGAAGATATGCAAAAGTTATCAAAAGAAATAGATACAGCTACTATGCAATCCGGCGACTTGGTTTTCTTTAAAATAAAATCAGAAAAAACCTCGCATGTAGGTATTTATATAAGTAAAAAACGTTTTGTACATTCCACTACTTCCAAAGGTGTGATGATTAATAGTCTGGAAGAAAAATATTATAAAACATATTTTTATAAAGCAGGAAGAATAATGCAGTAAGAGAATTTTTGGATACTGCAAGCCGCTAATAAACAACAATCATCTCTAGTCTTTATTTTATATCCACTTTCAGCATGCTATCATTTTCGATAAAGGCATGAAGTTGATCACCAATTTTAACAGCTCCAACTCCAGAAGGAGTACCTGTAAAAATTAAATCGCCAATTCGAAGTGTTATAAATTGTGATACATATTCAATAATATCATCTATACTGAATATCATATCTTTGGTATTACCAATCTGAACAGTTTTGCCATTAATATCCAGATGGAAATTTATATTCTGAACATCCTTGAAATTTTCAATATTCAGGAATTTGCTTATAGGAGCCGCATTATCAAAAGCTTTACTAATTTCCCATGGCAAACCATTTTCTTTGCATTTTTGCTGAAGATCGCGTGCAGTAAAATCAATTCCAATACCTATTTCAGAATAATACGTATGAGCAAATTTCTTTTGAATATGTTTTCCTAACTTATTAATTCTTACTACTATTTCGGTTTCGTAATGAATATCATTTGAAAAATCAGGATAAAAAAATGGTTGATTTTTTTGAATAAGACAAGTGTCGGGCTTTAAAAAAAAGACCGGAACTTTAGGTAATGGATTGTTTAGTTCTTTTGCGTGTTCGGCATAATTTCTACCAATACATATTATTTTCATAACTTCTTATCTATTATTGAAACCTCTTAATTTTATGGCAGTTATCGTTTTCTTTGTAGTTAATGGAAACTGACTTTTCATCATCCAATCATAGTAGGAGGGTTCTGTTCTGAAAACTTCTTCTACTGATTTGCCTTTATATTTTCCAAAATTGAATACTTCAACATTTTTTTCATCAAAAATAAGATGACCAACCATATCAGCATTTTTATTCTGGAACGAAAAATCATGCAAAGCCTTTACATCATTTGAAATCGGTATAATAATTTTTCCGGTTTTATCTTTATATTCTCTGTTTTCATATCTGTCGAGTTGGGCCTTAAGTATTTCATAAGTAGCTATTGTATCAGCTTCAGCACTATGAGCATTTTCCAACTCAGCATCACAATAAAATTTATAGGCTGCTGATAAATTACGAGGTTCCATCTTATGAAAAATATTCATAACATCAATAAAACGACGGTTTTTGACATCAAAATCTACTTCTGCCCTCAGAAATTCTTCCATTAATAGAGGAATGTCAAATTTGTTGGAATTGAATCCTGCCAAATCGCAATTCTGAAGGAAATGATTCAATTCATTGGCAACTTCAGCAAAAGTTGGTTTGTCTTTTACATCCTCATCTGTAATATGATGTATAGCTGTAACTTCGGGTGGTATAGGAATTGTCGGGTTAATCAGCATGGTTTTTGTGTCGGTGGTGCCGTTGACATTTGCACGTAAAATGCATATTTCCACAATTCTATCATTTCCTACATTTACTCCGGTAGTTTCCAGATCGAAAAATGCCAAAGGTCGGTTTAGTTTTAATTCCATTTTATTGTTTTGATTTTGTTAGTGATATGTCCTTAGTGATTTCTGTTAAATCCTGTTCTTTATTTGGAATATTTATTTCGGTTTCAAAAGAATTTATTCCGGTTCCTTCAAATTTTAAAATATAATTTCCCGGAGTAAGAATAACCAAATATTTATTACTTTGTTTGTTTGGAGCAAATTTGCCTTTGATTTCTTTGGTTTTTTTATCAAAAGCAGTAATTTTAATATTTTCAGGAATACTGATTATTGGGTTTTTTACAGTTTCTTTTTTTGTTTCCTCTATTGTTTCACCTTGTGTTTCTTCCTGTATTTCCTCATTGGTTTCCTCTGTTGTTTCACTTACGGTTTCTGCTGCAAAGCTTATTTTTCCCGAAATTACTGTAAATGATGGTTTCATTTCGTTAAAAACAATACGGTAAATATCCAGATCTCCTAAACCTTCTTTTCGTAAAGCAGCATAATAGGCAAATCTTCCAGATGCAGAAAATGAAATTGTTTTTTCATCCTCAGGTGTATTTATCGGATATCCAATATTTTCAGCTTCACTAAACGTATAGGTTTCTTTTTCCCATTTTGTTTTGAAAATATCAAA
>CAIZXK010000103.1 GCA_903936865.1 uncultured Bacteroidales bacterium
ATTTTTTTATTTACAATTAATTATTAGCTTGCTTTTTAGCAATACACCAGTTTTATTAGATATTCTGCAATAATATATACCCGACTTAATATTTATTAAGTTAATTGTATATTCTATTGTTTTAGGTGGTATTTTTTGCATAAGTAGTTTTCTGTTACTCATATCATATAACTCAAAAACAGCATTTCCAACTGTTTCAGAATTAAAAATTAAATTTACAATATCTGAAACAGGATTAGGATATAAACGAACTGCTTCCGATTCAATATTTAAAATTACTTGTTTCTGTAGTACTTTGGCATAATCCAGATTCAAATTGGCTGGGTCTAATCCAAGTATAACACGAGCAGAATACACAGCATCGCCTCCATAAAAGGGTAGTTGATTGGCTATATTGTATAAAGTTATTGAATCGGAAGAGCTAATAATCTGATTATTCACTATGGTTTGCAGATAGATATGATTAATAGCTTTTTTATGAGTTTCCATAAGATTAATAGGTATTACAGTATTGTTAAGTTGTATGGCATCAGCATATTGTGCATTGAAAATATATTTGTCAATATCGGCAAATTTGCCTATACTTTTTATTTTGTTTTCATTATAAAACTGCTGATAAATACTGTCTTCTGCAACTCCCATATTTAGCAAAGCAGGTGTTTCATCTATCAGTTTATAGGCAAAATCTTCAGCATAGTATCTGTTTTCGCTTTGATAAGCTTCATAAATTACAGAATCTTTTACAATATCTCCCAATGCTTCTTCTCTTGCCTTTGGAGATGTAACTGGTGTAACTTGTATATTGCAATCGGGATTTGCAGTAACACCACCTATAGGTATTATATATCCCCAAGGGAGTTGTAAACTGCTAATAATATAAGGACTAAAAATATTTGTTATATCAATGTTGCTTCCTCTATGATACCAATTTTTTGTAAAGTTCGTAATTCTACCTCCGATTCTTCTCATTTCAGAAGAAGTAAAGTTAGGATTATCATACCAGTAATTATCAGATGCCTGTAAACGACCACCGGATGAACTTGAATTTTGGTCGCTAATTTGTGTTACACCTTGCAAAAAGAAAAATCCATAATAGTTTTTATCCAGATCATTGCAGAAAAATTGTGTACCCAATAAATTATCAGCTCCCCAAATACCTATACCCAAACGTACCAAAATATTTTTACGTACTTTAGCATTTTGCACAGTAGCAACACTTATTCCTTTTAATTTGTCGTAATCTGCCACATAATTGGGTGTAGTTGTTGGATTATACTGTATGGTATTTTGTTCGATATTAGCATAATTGCAGGATGAAGAATTAATACCAATAAAAGGGATTGCACTTGTTCCTAAACCTTCAAAATTTATCATATTAAAAGCAATATTACAATATTCATAACCCAGGCTTGTACCGTTGCAATTACGGGTATAAATAGCAGTACGGGCATTGTTAATAGTATTGTTGGTAATATTTAACTTAAGCTGATATGAAGCAACTGTATGCTCTGCAAGTAAGGAAGAATTATACAGATTATTGGTAGCTGACAAACTGGTTTGCATAGTAATTGAATTATAGTTAATATCCGAATTATATAAATCCTTAAGATGTACAGCCGAAAAACGCTGTTCGGTAAAAGTATTATTACGCACATGCACCTGAGTACTGAATCCATATACACCCACATTTTGCAGATAAAAAGCATTGGGCTGATTGGTGGCAGAACCTCCAATAGTTACAATGTTTTGAATAGCATAGTAATTTACCTGAGGTGGATTGGGATCGTAAGGTCGTTTTATAAAAATGGCAGCGTCCCAGGGTTCAGCCGAAAAATAATAAGGATTTGGTTCGTTAGAATAAAAATTAGTGTTGAAATAATTATTATAGATATTTACATCGGACGAATTGGAGATGATGGAGGTTCTCATTTTGTAAAATTCATTGGTATTCCCAGCTGTATTCACATCACCAATAGTTAAGTTATAAACGGTATCTGCCTTAATTCCGAGTAGTAATTCCGTATTATTTGTACTTAATTCAAACCTGCATTTACCGATATAGGCATTGTGTGCAGGGGGTAAAATCCAACCTCCATTTTGATCGGGTATTAGTTCAGGATTATACTTTCTTACCCATACTCCTAATAGATTATCGGAAAATATAGTGTTATACAAATATATTTTCCCATCGTAACCTGATACCACAGCGTTTTTAGCACCGGATATAAATGAATTCTGAACAATTAACCTCGCAGTGGGATTTTCCACAAATATACCGTCCCATTTGCATTCACTGGCAGAAAAATGAGAACTAGCAATACTTAATGTACATCCCGGCATAACAATAATTTTTGCATTAAGCCCTAAAATAACGTTAGTACAACTTGCAAAAGTCAGGTTTTCATTAATTACTATTGTGCCATCTATATTGATTATATCCTGTATATTAGTTATAGATAGGTTTGGAGCTATAATTCCAAACATTTGCTTTATTTGAGTGGCATTCAAATTATTTATATAATAAGTGGCTGTAGATGGGTTCTGATTGGGATTAACCAATAAAGAGCCTTCATAAATAAGACAGCCATTAGCACTGAATCCCTGAACAGTAATAGTTGCAATTCCAGCATTGTTCCAGTTAACTATGATGTCATTAAGTGCATTTGTTGTTGTAATAACAGCATTGTTAGGAACAAACCATGTAGTATGATCTATAACAGGTGAAGATGGCAAAGTAAAAGTAAAATTAGCATATTCACTGCATGTTTTTCCCCAGTTCAGATTAATTGTAAGAGGTAATGTTTGTAATGGAACAACGTTTACTACAAATTCACCAGTCCATGTACATTGATTTGCATCTGTTGCCGTAACTGTATAAGTAGTAGTAACAAGAGGAGAAACCTGAAAATTCTGACTATTTGATATAACTCCTGATGTTTGATTTGATGTCCATTGCCAGCTTACAATATTTGCAGTCGGCACTGTGGGTTGCATATATACACTACTACCACAACTTATCGTTTGCGGGCTTTGCAGGTTTTGAAAGATTAATTTCGGCTTTATAACAATATTATCTATAATAATATAAGGAATTGCATATGTTGGTAAAACCCATGCTGAAGGTGAATATGGATAAATTACCAAGTTTTCATAACTTGAAGAAAGGCTAAATGATGTTTTGGGATAATTATGCCAGGTATTTACTGTAGTCCCTGCTAAACTATAATTACCGATAGGTAGCATTGTAAAGCCAGTTGGTATAGGATCAGCAGAATTTCCTGTTGTATTTGCAGGAAGTGGATAATTTGTTAATCCAACATTAATAACAATTTCATCTGAATTTGAATAATAATCATAGCTAATTTCATATTCAATGTTAGGTTGCAATGTCATTCCATCCTGATAAATTGCTTCCATTATATGATTGTATGGATAACTTGTCTGCATACTTGCCCACATATAGGCTCCGTTTGCATTTACCCCCATTCCTGTAAAAGTTGGAGTGCCCCAAGCACGACCCCAATGACATACGTGACCTGATTGAAATGCATCTGAAGGAACAATATTTTGATAATAATCCTCAAAACTAAAATTCCTGACCAGACTACACGAAAGAGAAGGAGGGCAAAGTGAATCTGGAGGAACAGTATTGCTATAAATAGTAAAATCTCCATCTAAAATATTTGAAAAAAATATTTGAAAAAAATAATTACTGCCAGGATCATAATCAAAGATTTCTAAATAATATAAAGAATCAGGGTTCACAAGATCTATTGCATTAATCATTTCTAAATTATCACAATCTCCTTTGTAAACAACTATCGTATTTATAAGTGCGTTCTGACTATTATTTGTTGAAAAAACAAATATCATCGAATCACTATACGAATTGGAGCTACACCAAAAGTAGTTTTCATTTGTATAAACTGTTTCTGATGCTTCATCTTGCAAATAAACTGCATTATAACAATCAGTTTGACCAAAACTATTTGCAGAAATTATCATAACTGCCAAGAATAAAATTGTTTTAAAAATTTTCATAAAAGTACAATATTTAATTTATTAATTCATTTTTTTAATAATTATTTTTTAAAAATCTTCGGTTCGTATCAGGATTCAAGGTATTAAGAATTATGCTTTTATTGAGAATAAATATGCATTTCATTTTAAAGCATAGTTATATACCATCTGAATTCAGGTATGCTGATACCTGTTTTTTTTGAATTAAATATGTAATTTTGCAAAGCCTCTTTTTTAATAGCTTGTTTAAAGTTTCGCTGGCTGGCAAATTTGAGACCCGGTTTATTAAGGAGAGGCTTTTTATTGCCTTCACTTTTATAGCGTTGGGTTGCAAACCCCTGCTACTTGGTTCCGTTGTCTTTTCTCTATAACAAGTTTTTATTTAATAAAATACTATCTGTTTCGTTTAAGTAGTTATTCATTCACATCTCTATGCCCCGTTTTCCTGTCTTTGATTCGGAATGTTCTCTCTATACTGATTCTTCTTTTTGTGCTCTGTAGTTTATAAAGTTAAAAAACAGTGCCTAAATTAGTTGATGTTATCATTTATTCATGTACTCAATTAATAATAAGGTTTCCACTACTCTCTCCTACCACCACTTTATACAATCCTTTTTTATAGGCTCTGGTATCTATGGTTGTCTGGCTGCTGCCTTTGCTTAGTTTTTCTTCATATATTAGTTGCCCCAGCATATTGTATATTTGCAGCACTATACCTTTTTCTGTGCTTGGGTAGCTTATGGTAGTTTGGGTAGTGGCAGGGTTGGGGTAGATGTTGATTTCTTCTTTTGCCTTTTGCAATTCCTCTACTCCTACATACTGGCAGCCGGCTTGCAGGCAGCCAAGGCTATCAGTTTTAAATACCCACATACTTTGAGGAATATAACCTGCTTTTAATACTTTTCCGCAACCTACTACACCACCATCTTTTGCTGCTTCTATATTTGATACATCATTTACATCGGGTATGGTGGGTAAATTTACTTCATGATATAAATTGCGATACCATATACTATCACCATTGGAATTTACCTTGAACAAGTATGTGATAAAAAAGCCTTCATTGCCAAAAATATCTTCTTTTATGCCAGTTATAATAAAATTACCATTATTATCTTCTATTACTTTATATATTGTTAAAAATGCAAAATCAGGTTCATATATTTTTTCCCAGATTATACTTCCATCAGGTCTGAGCTTGGTTAAGTGTATTTTAGCTCTCCACACGTCATTTCCCAAACTGGTATAGGTTGACCACATGGATGCTACCAGATAATTACTGTCATTGCATATATGAACATTGGCATTCAGTTCTTTTTCACTGCCTCCGAAATTCTTTATCCATTTTACGTTTCCCAAACTATCGGTTTTTATTACTACCGGATCGCCTGTGCCTTGTTGCAAATTATCGTAAGTTACACAACCTAATAAATATCCGCTATC
>CAIZXK010000104.1 GCA_903936865.1 uncultured Bacteroidales bacterium
AGTAAGAAAACAATTAGGTTTGGGGTAGAAAAGTTAATAGAATTTACCTTCAAATATATTCATTAATCTTATATAAATCTATTACAGTAAACTAAAAAACAATATTCCATTAATCTTTTTACTTGTTGGGATTTTTTGTGAATGGGATCTCTGCTATATGGCTGAATGTTAACGTTCGTGTTTTTTTATTAATTTTCCTCAATAATAATCTCAATTTTTATTCTATCAATATTACCTCCAAGAATAGTCAAATAATAAGTTCCGGCCTTTAATTTTGAAAGATTCATAGGACCAGACGAGCGCATATCTGTCGAATGCCAACATCTAACTATGCCTTTACAGTTATATGCAAGATGTTTATCAGACTCTTTTATTGGATTTTTAAATAATGCACCGTAATTATGCATGAACATGTGTTCAATATATAATATTAAATTATCTGATTTTCTTAAATGTATAGATTTTACATCAGCAATATTTTTCCTACTAATATCAAAACCTGCTAAATCGAAGTAGAAGTTAAGATAATCATTATTTACCTTTAAAGTTACTACCGCTTTATTATCATCTTTATTTCTGTCAGGTTTGAAAACTAAACCTATAGAATCCATTTGTCCTGGCAATAAAAATTTAGTTGTTGATGTAAAATTATCAATAAAAGATAATTCATTATTATTAGAATTAATTGCTTTAATTAATAAAGTATCCTTTGCTGTAAGATTTATATATAATGTATCAGGTTTTGTAAATAAAGTGTTTACATAGTCAAACTCAGCATTTTCAACATGAACATCAGAAGTAGGATAAAATATAGTTGTACATTTATCACCAATAATATATCTCTTAAAAATCAATCTCAAACTATCAACTTCAATATCAATAGTTTTTAAAGAATCTTTAAATGATGTATTCTCAATTTTTTTGAAAAATGAAGAATTTGGATACATCTGTAATTGCTCATTTCTATATTCATATCCATTTTTAAAATATCTAATCCACTCAATTATCTTTTTACCTTTTGTTATTTTTGAATATTCAATCCATTTTCCATCTGGAACAGATATAAACCTTTTATTCTTACCAGAATATTCTAATTGTGGTATTCTGTATTCATAATGTGACCATAAATTTCCAATAAAAATATCTTTACTGTAGTTTATAGTTGTATCAATAGGTATAACTTTAAAATATCCTTCATGATATGAAGGATAATGTTTATCGCCTAAATTATATTTCCAATATCCAATTTTCAAACCATTTTTATCCAATTGATTTATTGTGTCACTTTGAGAGTAAACAGATAAAAAAATAAAATTAAAAATTATTGAAAATATTAGTTTTTTCACAAATCCCTGGTTTTTAGAATGACGCTTAACCCTTAAATATAAGTATAAACTTGTTTCTTTTTGATATTATTAAACGCTGCAAATATACTCTTTATTTCATATAAAAACCTGACAGCTCGCATAAACTAACAATTATTTTGTTAATTTTTCAAACGCTTATTTCTTCGTTTTCATAACTATAAAAAAGTTTAAGCAAGAAGACATTTCCAGTGCACAAGATATTGTGTGCGCTACCTTTGCTTTTGATTGTGATAAAAAGTAAAATTATTTTTCAGCTGTGTTTCTGCTCATATACTTAAATGATTATATTGTAAAAGAAGTTGTTCTTATAAAAACAGTGTAGCAATATTATAATAGGAAAAGTGATGTTATAAATAAACATGCCTTCTTATTTCTATCAGGGTATTAATGTTATCCTTATGTATTTATGGATATTCAATATTTCAGTAAATATAAGGCAATAGTTTTGGAAAAATTTTTTAATTTTGTAGCCAGTTTAAATATTGGAAAAGCAAAATGGTTTTTTATCCCTTTATTTAGTGTATTATCCAAAAGCCAAGGCTTAATAAACTTAAATTTAATCAATTATCACATGGAAAATATAAACCCGAAATTGTTTTCAGAATTCCCTCCGGTAACAACTCAGGCTTGGGAAGAAGCAATTAAAGCAGACCTCAAAGGTGCTGATTATGATAAGAAACTGGTTTGGCAAACAATAGAAGGTTTCAAAGTAAAACCTTACTATCGTGCTGAGGATTTGGAGAATCTGAGCTTTATGAAAACCAATCCAGGCGAAGCACCTTATGTTCGTGGAAATAAAAAAGACAACAATAATTGGGATGTTCGTCAGGATATTGATTGCAATGATATTGCCAAAGCAAATAAAATAGCTGTTGATGCCGTTAAAAATGGTGCAACTTCTATCGGTTTTAAAGCAAAAGAAGTTAATACTGCTGCTGATATGTCAGCATTATTAAACGGAATTGATTGTACAAAAGTGAAAATTAATTTTATTTCTTCCCGTTCCTATCCACAAACATTGGATTTGTTTTTAGCGTATTTAAAAGCTAATAATCTGGATGCAAGTAAAGTATATGGTTCTATAAACTTCGATCCATTCAGCTATCTGTTAACTCATGGTGATTTTTACACCACTTTTGAAAACAACCTGGTAGAAGCTGATTACGTTATAAAACTTTGTGCAAAATCTTTGCCCAACTTTAAAGTAATAACCGCAAACGGACATTATTTTCACAACGCAGGTGCTGCAATTATTCAGGAACTTGCTTTTACACTGGCTTCAGCAAATGATTATTTATGCAGTCTTATTAATAAAGGTGAAAATGTTGATCAGTTAACACCTAAATTCATGTTCTCTTTCGCAGTTGGTTCTAATTACTTTATGGAAATTGCCAAAGTGAGAGCTGCCAGATTGTTATGGGCAAAAATTGTGGAACAATATATGCCAGCCAGCATGGAATCCATGCAGATTTTTATTCACAATACCACTTCAATGTGGAACAAAACCGTTTACGATCCTTATGTAAACATGCTGAGAACCACAACAGAAGCCATGTCGGCAGCTATTGGTGGTGCCGATTCCATTACTGTAATTCCATTTGACGAACCATATAAGGATGCTGATGATTTTTCTTCACACATTGCCCGCAATCAGCAAATTATTTTGAAAGAGGAATCTTATCTTGATAAAATTGTAGATCCTTCGGCTGGTTCATATTATATCGAAAATCTGACCGATTCAATTGCTCATCATGCATGGGATTTATTTAAAAAAGTGGAAGAAAAGGGAGGTTTTGCAGAAGCGGTTAAAGCTGGTTTTATCCAGAATGAAATTGAAAAGACAGCTCAAATCCGCGATTTGGAATATGCTAACCGCAAAACCACTATTTTGGGTACCAATCAATATCCAAATCCGCTCGAAAGCATGATAGACCAAATACAGGAAGATGGTGAAGAAGCTGTTGAAAAACCTTCAAAATACAAGAAATTACATATCTACCGTGGCAGCGAACCTTTTGAAGATTTGCGTCTGGCAACAGAAATCTTTGTAAAAGAAGGCAATAAAAAACCAGCAGTATTCCTTTTAACTTATGGTAATTTAGCTATGCGTAAAGCCCGTGCAACATTTGCTTCAAATTTCTTTGGTTGTGCCGGTTATGATATAATTGATAACAATGGTTTTAATACAGCAGAGGATGGAATTATTGCCGCATTGGAATCTAAGGCTGAAATCGTGGTAATTTGCAGTTCAGACGAAGAATATATTGAAATAGTTCCTGTAATTACTAAAGCACTCAAATCGGCTGATGCAGATATCAATGTAACCGTTGCCGGTTATCCTAAAGAACAAATTGAAGAATTTAAAGTAATTGGTGTAGATGAATTTATTCATGTAAAATCAAACCTTATTACCACTTTAAATGCTTATCATGAGTTTTTAGGTATCATTTAGAAACTATTTGGTTTTAATCAATAAAACGAAAAAAAATCCACCAGGAAAGATGATTTCTTGGTGGATTTTTTTGTTTTAAGTCTTTTTACATCAGAATAGTACGTAAAACTTTGACAAAGTCTTATCTTGCCAAGTTTTAATAAATTGATTAATATTATATTATAAAAAGTAAGGTAGCTTTGTCAAAGTTAGCAGTATCCGAGACATATAAAAGGATAACATAGTATTGCTATTAAATACTTGGTTGAAAATCTATTAATATTCAATCAGAATGTTATGACAGACATTGATTTTCCTCGTTTGCTTTTTCTATAACCTCTTCATATTCTGAAGGAGAAAGGTCGTTGTAGAAGAAATAAACCGGATTTACTTTCTGACCATTTAAAATAACTTCATAATGTACATGCGGAGCTTTTGACAAACCAGTACTACCCACAAAACCAATAATTTCGCCACGTTTTACTTTTTGTCCGGGTCTTACATTTAACTTTGATAAATGACCATATAGCGTTTGATAACCATATCCATGATTGATCTGACAAGTAATTCCATAACCACTTTCTCTTCCTGCACCTAATACAACACCATCGCCGGTTGCATATATGGGTGTTCCCTTTGGAGCTGCAAT
This sequence comes from uncultured Bacteroidales bacterium, assembly GCA_903936865.1. Classification (GTDB taxonomy): domain Bacteria; phylum Bacteroidota; class Bacteroidia; order Bacteroidales; family JACABE01; genus JACABE01. The sequence continues at coordinate 4,448 of CAIZXK010000104.1, forward strand.
ATCAATTCCTGTATGCATACGTCTGTATTTCAGAATTGGATGAAAACGCATACCAAAACCCGAAATGATTTGTCCTCGGTTTTTTGGCATTGGAAGTACAGCTGGTAAATGAATCATCATATCTTCCTTGCTTTTTGCCATGCGAAAAACTTCATCAAATGATTTAGACTGAACATAAAGTTTTCTGGAAATATTATCTATTTTCTTAGCAGTTTCAATAATTCTTTCCGAATTGTTGAGTCCTTCGAGCTCTTCGTATCTGTTGGCTCCTCCAATCCCAGCATTTCTTATGTTACTTGCTATTGGTTCTGCTTCAAATATTACACGATATATATTATCGTCCCTGTTTTCCATATCCTTCAATACAGCGGAGATATTACTCAATTTATCATTCATTATATCATACTGATACTTGTACTGTTCGATTTCACGAATCAGCATTTTTTCTTTGGGTGAATTAAAAAAATTGTAGGCAATTAGCAATACAACTGCAGAAAATACCGATCCGAAAGCTACAATTTGCAGTAACTTTTTGAATCTGTCTTTAAATGTTATTCTCACTTTTTCGATGGAAAGTGAGTGAACATTGAAATGATATTTTGTTTTATTTGGCATTGTAAATGACGCTTTTATGCTTTTTAGTAAAAATAAATGATACTAACGTTTCGCAAAATTAATCATAAAAAGCTACTTTTGCAAAATGTTTTACTCATAAAAAATCTTAAAATCACAAATATACAACTATAATATATATGAATTCTATTACTGTTCGCAAGACTTTTCTGGAGTTTTTCCAGTCGAAACAACATCAGATAGTGCCTTCAGCACCAATGGTTATCAAGAACGATCCCACCCTGATGTTTACCAATGCAGGGATGAATCAGTTTAAGGATATTTTCCTTGGCAATTCTCCTGCAAAATATAATCGTGTTGCCGACACTCAGAAATGTTTGAGGGTTTCGGGAAAACACAACGATTTGGAAGAAGTAGGTCATGATACATACCACCATACCATGTTTGAGATGTTGGGAAACTGGTCGTTTGGCGATTATTTCAAGAAAGAAGCCATAGCCTGGGCATGGGAATTACTTACCGATGTTTACAAAATAAACAAGGAAAACCTCTATGTTACCGTTTTTGGTGGCGATGAAAAAGATGGTATTCCTAAGGATATGGAAGCCTACGATATTTGGAAACAATACATTGCAGAAGATAGAATACTGTTTGGTTCTAAAAAGGATAATTTTTGGGAAATGGGCGATTCCGGTCCTTGTGGCCCTTGTTCTGAGATTCATATCGATTTGCGTGATGCTGATGAAAAACTGAAAATTTCCGGTAAAGAGTTGGTTAATAATGATCATCATCTGGTAATCGAAATCTGGAATAATGTTTTTATCGAATTCAACCGTATGGCTGATGGTAAATTAGTTTCATTGCCTGCAAAACATGTGGATACCGGTATGGGTTTCGAGCGGTTGTGTATGGTTTTGCAACATACCAAATCAAATTACGATACCGATGTTTTCCAGCCATTAATTCAAGAATTGGCAAAACTTTCAGGTAAAGAATATGGCAAGGATAATAAGGCTGATATTGCGATGCGGGTAATCGCCGACCATTTACGTGCTGTTAGTTTTGCAATTGCCGACGGACAATTGCCATCGAACAATAAAGCAGGTTATGTAATCCGCAGAATTTTGCGTCGTGCTGTAAGATATGGCTATACGTTCCTTAATTTCAGAGAACCTTTTATTAATGAAATATTAGCTGTTTTGGTTGGACAAATGGGCGATTATTTCCCTGAATTAAAATCTCAGCAGGAATTAATACGAAAAGTAATTGCAGAAGAAGAAATTTCTTTCCTTAAAACACTGGCACATGGTATTACCAAATTTGAACAATATTGTCAGCAACATACCGGGAATAAAATTATTGGTGGTCAGTTTGCTTTTGAATTGTTCGACACTTTTGGTTTTCCAATCGATTTAACCCAACTGATGGCTAAAGAAATGGACTTATCGGTTGATATGGAAGGTTTTTCCAAAGCAATGGAAGAACAGAAAAACCGTTCGCGCCAAGCTGCAGCTGTTGATACTGAAGATTGGGTGATTCTTAAAAACGATATAGAAGAGACTGTTTTTGTTGGTTATGACCATATTTCGGCTGATATTGAAATTTTGAAATACCGCAAGGTGAAAACCAAAGATAAAACCTTTTATCAACTTGTTTTTGATCAAACTCCTTTTTATGCCGAAAGTGGTGGACAGGTTGGTGATAAAGGTCTTATTTACAATGATAACGAGAAAATTATAATCAGGGATACAAAAAAAGAAAACAACCTGAATGTTCATATTACCGATAAACTTCCACAGGATATCAGTGCTGGTTTTGTAGCGTTGGTTGATGAAAGTAAACGCATACAAACTGCTAATAACCATAGTGCAACTCACTTGTTGCATGAAGCGTTGCGAACTGTTTTGGGTACTCATGTCGAACAAAAAGGATCTATGGTTGATGAGGAAAGATTGCGTTTCGATTTTTCGCATTTTTCTAAACTTACCGATGAGGACACCGAAAAAGTGGAAGCAATGGTAAATCAGAAAATCCGTGAAAACATTTTACTGGATGAAAAGCGAAATGTGGCTATTGAAGACGCTCAGAAAATGGGTGCAATGGCTTTGTTTGGCGAAAAGTACGGCGATCAGGTACGCGTTATCTGCTTTGGCGATTCGGTTGAATTGTGCGGAGGTACTCACGTAAAAGCTACCGGAAATATTGGTTTGTTTAAGATTGTTTCCGAAAGTGCTATTGCTGCCGGAGTTCGTCGTATCGAAGCTATTTCTGCCGAAAAAGCAGAGGCCTACTATAAAACACAAACTACTACCATTGAAGAAATTAAGGAATTACTGAAAGGTAGCAAAGACATTGTTAGAAGCATAAAAACGTTGCAGGAAGAAAACAGCGAACTACGTCGTCTGATAGCTGGTTTAAACAAAGAAAAAGCTACTATGCTTCAGGGTTCTTTACTACAGAAATCTGAGTTAATTAATGGCGTAAATTTTATTGCTGCCAAAGTTGATTTGGATGGTGCAACGGTTAAGGACATGGCTTTTGCCATGAAATCGCAACTCGACAACCTGTTTTTAGTTTTAGGCTTCGAATCGGATGGCAAAGTTAATTTAAGTGTGATGGTTGCCGAAAATCTGGTAGTAGAAAAAGGCTTGGATGCAGGGAAAATAATACGCGAAATTGCTAAGGAAATCCAGGGTGGAGGCGGCGGACAAGCTTTCTTTGCTACTGCTGGAGGTAAAAATCCGGCCGGACTGGAAAATGCTTTTGCAAAAGCCAAAACATTTATTATCTAGCGCTATTCTTTGTTTTCAAAATATAAAAACCTGGCGAAAAAATAGTTTTCCACCAGGTTTTTTCTTTAAGTATAACTGTTAAAACAACTTTTGCGAAACGAAATTGTAATTAAAAGGGGTTCTATAAATTATATCTTCCGTAACTGGACTTTTCCTTTCAAAAAATTATATCAATAGAAACGGAAATCTTTATTAAGGCAACGAACAGTAAGGAAATTAAATAGTAAACGATTTATTTACAATTGTGCCATAAGTGCTTGATTTGCTTCCTGAAGTGCTTTTCCCTAACAGTTGATTAATGCATAGAGAATACTCGATTTTGTTTTGTTGTTATTTTTTTTCTTTCAGCTTCTTATTAGTCTTTTCAATTAGTTTTTCAGCTTGTTCATAATTATCAGTTTTTAATTTTTTAACTTCTTTCCAATCTGAAATAGCTTTCTTATATTCGCCAATAGCTTCATAAACAATACCTCTCATTAAATATGCAATGTCAGAATTTTCGTTAAGTTCAATTACTTTATTATAATCATTTATTGCAATTTCATTTTTTTTCTGGCTGTATAAGCTATTTCCTCTCATAAAATATGCAAGTTCAAAGTCTGGATTTATTTTAATAGCCTGAGAATAGTCATCAATTGCTTTGTCATAATTCTCTAGCGAAGCATAAGATGCTCCCCTAAAATAATAAGAATAAGGTTCTTTCGTGTCTAATAAAATGGAATTATTAAAATCAATCAGAGCAGAGTCTGTTTTTTCTAATTGATAATATTCAATTCCTCTATTAAGAAAAGCTTTTTCTAGTCCGTATTTTGGTTTTTGTTGTATAAATCCTGTAAACAAAATAATTCTTTCTGCTGCGTTTTCAGCCAGTTCACCTTTACAAAACAGGCTATATAATCCGTCTTCTGATTTTATGATTAACTTGGCCAATGATTTATCATCTGTGTGCATATAGCGATTAAAGACATCTTCAATTTTAACTTTTTGAGACTGTCCGCTAGTCCATTGTGTAAGAAAGATGGAAAGAATAACCAATATTTTAATTTTCATATTTGTTGGTTTTTAAATTGAAGAATAACTTATATACGATAAACGTGTGTATTTTTGACATTTCAAAAACACTGCAAATATACTGTTTATTTTATTTATAAAAAGTTTGACATTATATTCCAAACATATAAAAACATATAAAGAAATTTGAAGTAAACATAAAAATTTAATTTTTCCTGATGTAATTACACTTTAGACAACACGGCATGCTTCAATGCAGGAACTGAGGAAGGGACAGAACCCTCAGTCGTCGCCCCTCTCGTCGCGGACATCCGTGGCACATCCATCTTGGTGGTGGACGACAATGAAACGAACCGTCAGGTGCTGACCGCGCAACTGCACGCATGGGGAGTTCGTTCGCAGGTGGCTTCGGATGGTCCGCAGGCGTTGCATATCTTACAGGAGGCGCAACGCGAGGGGAACTGTTTCCATGCGGCGCTGCTGGACATGCAAATGCCCGGCATGGATGGAATCGCCTTGGCGAAAGTCATCCGGAACGAACCGGCCTATGCAGGGATACGGTTGGTATTGCTGACCTCGCTCGATCATCCGGGCGGAACCGCTCAAGTCAAGGAAGCGGGATTCTCCGCCTGGCTGACGAAGCCTGTTCGGCCCTCCGAACTCTATAATATCCTCAGTGATATTCTGGCTGGACAATCGGTGTGGTCAGCGAGCGAGAGTCCCGCGACTGAATGTACCCCAGAAGAAGGTATCGTAATCAATCCCGCCTTTTCCGCGCGGGTGCTGCTGGTCGAGGATAATCCTGTTAATACGCTGGTGGCAAGAAAATATCTGGTCAAGCTGGGCTTGACTGTTGACGCAGTTGAGAATGGTTTCGCTGCGCTCGAGGCCCTGGCTCACTTCACGTATGCTCTGGTGTTCATGGACGTTCAAATGGAGGGCATGGACGGCTATGAAACGACACGCAAGATTCGAACTTCAACAGACAAAAGATACAATCCAGCTATTCCCATCATTGCCATGACCGCCCACGCTATGCAAAGTGATCGTGATAAATGCCTTGCGGAGGGCATGGACGACTATGTCTCGAAGCCCATAGATTTTAAGATTCTGGCACAAACGGTCGCTAAGTGGCTACCGAATAATATGGGCCTGATCGAAGAGGTTCAGATTCCTGGCAGCTATTCATCGGTTCATGCTGTCTGGAACTACGCCGCGTTAGTAGAACGCATGATGGGAGATGCGGCAATAGTCCGGCAAATCACGGGGGCTTTTCTGGGCGATATCCCACGTCAGCTGGACGCGTTACAAGCCTGTCTCAGCAAGGGAGATCTGTCGGGTGCGGAATATCAGTCTCACGCCATCAAGGGAGCAGCGGGAAATGTTGGTGCGGCAGACATGGCGGTCATCGCGTCCGACATGGAAATGGCGGGCAAGGCTGGGGATATTGAACTGTTAAAAAAACGACTGGGCGATTTATGTGTGGCCTTTCAACGCGTGAAGCAGGCCATGCAAGGAGGGGATCGTGATGTCGGATAAAGCGAAAAACAATGTTGCAGCGTCGGCGATGCG
>CAIZXK010000105.1 GCA_903936865.1 uncultured Bacteroidales bacterium
AATATCAATAGGTATAACATTAGGTACAACATTTTTGATTTTTCTTTGAATTATTATGGTTTAGAATGGTTATTAAATTTCATAATATGCTGATATATAGCAAATATAAACCAAAGCAAACCAAAGTAAACAAGTATGAAGAACCCAGAGGGATCAGCGTCATCTGCGTTCCAAAAAATAAATCAGAATAGTTATATACTGTTTTTAAAATCTAAGCTAAATGATATTTATTACATATTTTCCTGCCTGATATATATCATTCATAATTCATTATTCATCATCAGTTAAGCACTAAACTTTTTTACGCTTTTGATGTTTATAAAATTACACAACTTCCTGCATTTTAAAATAAAGATATAAAATTTCATACTAAACAATCATATTATAAAATACTTACGGATGTACAGAATCGAATCGAAAATAGATACGTCATCGGAGGAATTTAAGAAAAACAAAGAAGGATTTCTTAAAATTCTCAATACTTATAAGGAGATTCTTGGCGAAATAAAGCAGGGCGGTCCGCCACAAGCTATCGAAAAGCACAAGGAAAGAGGCAAATTACTCGTTCGCGAACGCATTGATCTGCTCATTGATGCCAATACACCATTTCTGGAATTATCACCACTTGCATCCTATAATCAGTACGACAATCAGTTTCCCTCTTCCGGTATTGTTACCGGCATCGGCGTTATACATGGCAAGGAAACCGTAATCATTGCCAATGATGCAACTGTAAAAGGCGGCACTTACATCAAGGAATCCATCAAAAAACACATACGTGCACAGGAAATAGCTATGGAAAACCACTTGCCCTGTGTCTATCTGGTCGATTCGGGCGGTGTATTCCTCCCCGAACAAGCCAACGTATTTCCCGACAAATATCATTTCGGAAGGTTTTTCTACAATCAGGCACAAATGTCGGCGATGGGACTGCCTCAGATATCCATTGTAATGGGAAGTTGTACTGCTGGTGGAGCTTATGTTCCGGCAATGAGCGACGAAACCATTATTGTTAAGAATCAGGGAACCATTTTTATTGGTGGTCCGCCATTGGTAAAAGCAGCAACCGGCGAAGTGGTAACTGCCGAAGAACTGGGAGGTGCTGATGTGCATACAGCTATTTCCGGCGTATCCGATCATTTTGCTGTAAATGATGTACATGCCATTCAGATTTGCCGCAATATATTTGAAACCTTAAAATACAGGGAAAAGGCAAAACTGGATATTGCCGAACCCGAAGAACCCTATTATGATCCGGAGGAATTATATGGGATTGCACCCATCGATTTAAAGCAGCAGGTTGATTCGCACGAAATCATTGCCCGCATGGTGGATGGAAGTAAATTCCACGAATTTAAAGCCCGCTATGCTCCAACACTGGTTTGCGGTTTTGCCCGCATTATGGGGTATCCTGTCGGGATATTAGCCAATAACGGTGTGTTGTTTTCCGAAACAGCCCTTAAAGGAGCTCATTTTATCGAACTCTGTACTTCACGCAATACGCCGATTTTGTTTCTGCAGAATATCACCGGATTTATTGTGGGCAAACAATATGAACATGGCGGTATAGCGCGTGATGGAGCTAAATTTGTACATGCAGTTGCCAATGCAAATGTTCCTAAGTTTACCGTTGTTTTCGGCGGTAGTTTCGGAGCTGGAAATTACGCCATGGCAGGCAGAGCTTTCGATCCCCGCCTGCTGTTTATGTGGCCCAATGCCAAAATTTCGGTTATGGGTGGCGAACAGGCAGCCAATGTATTGATTACCGTTAAGGAAGATCAGCTAAAAGCGAAAGGACAAACCTTGTCAACTGAAGAAAGAGACAAACTTTATCAAAGCATTATCAGTAAATATGATGAAGAAGGTTCAGCTTATTACAGTACATCAAGGCTTTGGGACGATGGTATTATTGATCCGGTAAATACACGTAAAATTTTAGCCATGGGTATTGCATCGGCATTGAATAAGAAAGATATGGAAACCAAATACGGCGTTTTCAGAATGTAGGAAATCTGCAACTAAAAATCTGCCAGATTTATTTAAAAAAGGTATAAAGTATATGCCAGATTAACTGTTGTTAATAAATAGAAATCTGGCAGATTTAAAAAATAGGAATTTCAATTATTTTTAGACAAATATGAAGATATACAAAACATTAGAACTTGAAATAAAAGACAGAGTATGCCATATCTGGCTCAACAGACCATGGGTTCACAACGCTTTCGACGATGTGATGATTGCCGAACTTACAGAAGTTTTCGAAGCCGTTAATGAAATGAATGAAATCATTGCTGTTGTATTGAGAGGTAAGGAAAAATCATTTTGTGCTGGTGTTGACTTAAACTGGATGCGTGATGTTACAACGTATTCCTATCAGGAAAACCTGGACGAAAGCAAGAAGTTAGCTCAATGTTTCCTGAAAATTTATACCTGCAAAAAACCAACGATAGCCATGGTTCATGGTGTTGCACTCGGTGGCGCCAATGGCTTGCTTGCTGCCTGCGATATGGCGTATTGCGACGATAATGCAACGTTCTCATTAAGCGAAGTAAAGATTGGTATTGTTCCTGCCTGCATTTCTCCTTATGTAATTAAAAGAATCGGTGAATACGGTGCTAAAGATCTTATGCTGACTGGTAAAAGAATAAAGGGAAAAGAAGCTGAAGCCTATAAATTGGTAAACAAATCCCTTGAAACTTACGAAAAAATGGAAGAACATGTTCAGTCCATCGTTGACTTGTTAAAAACTAGCGGACCTAATGCGGTAACCCAATGTAAAGATTTGATTTATACAATTTCAAATGTATTGCCTTTTGATGAAATGCATGATTATACCGCTAAAATGATAGCCGATATCCGTGCTTCAGAAGAAGGGCAGGAGGGAATGGCTGCATTTCTGGAGAAAAGAAAACCAAACTGGATTTAAACAATTAAAATCAAGAGTTACGCATGAATATCATCAATAAAATATTAATTGCAAACCGTGGGGAAATTGCGGTAAGGGTAATGAAAACTGCCAGAAAGCTTGGAATAAAAACCGTGGCCGTTTATTCTGAAATTGACAAAGATTCCCTCCATGTTTCCTTTGCCGACGAATCGCATTGTATTGGAGAATCAGAACTTAGCGATACTTATCTGAATATTGAGAAAATTATCGGAATTGCAAAAAAGGCTAATTGTGATGCTATTCATCCGGGTTATGGTTTTATGGCCGAAAATTCCCGTTTTGTGGATGCCTGCAACGAAGCCGGAATCATATTTATCGGACCAACCACCAATTCAATGAAAGTGATGGGCAACAAGATAGAAGCCCGTGAATTTGTGAGCAGACTCGATATTCCGATGACCAAGGGCGTTACCGGAAATAAGGAAACACTGCTCGAAGCAAGCAAAAATATAGCTTTCCCACTTTTGCTTAAAGCTGCTGCGGGTGGTGGTGGCAAAGGGATGCGTATTGTTTACAAAGAAGCTGATCTTGCCGAAGCAATTGAAGCGACCAGTCGCGAGGCTAAATCATATTTTGGAGACGAAACGGTTTATATCGAAAAATATATTGAGAATCCACGTCATATCGAAGTTCAGATTCTTGGTGATAATTTCGGAAATGTAATTCATCTTTTCGAACGTGAATGTTCTATTCAGCGTCGTTATCAGAAAATTATAGAAGAATCGCCTTCACCAACTTTAACTCCCGAATTGCGGATTAAGATGGGTGAAGCAGCCGTAAGAATCGGTAAGGAAATTAACTATAACAATGCCGGTACCATCGAATTTCTGGTAGATGAAGACCTTAATTTCTATTTTCTGGAAATGAACACCCGCATTCAGGTGGAGCATCCGGTAACTGAAATGGTTTGTGGAATAGATATTGTTGAAGAACAGATACATATTGCTGCCGGAAATCCA
>CAIZXK010000106.1 GCA_903936865.1 uncultured Bacteroidales bacterium
ATTCCCCAAAGTTTATGGCTGGTAAAGATGGATAGTATGGGCTGTCTGCAACCTAATTGCAATACAGTAGGTATAAAAGAAATATATACCCAACGAGGAGAACTCCAAATCTTCCCAAATCCGGCAACTATACAAACTACCATAAGCTACACGCATCTAAACAAAGAAAGCCAGTTGCAACTATACAACATACTGGGGCAATTGGTATATGAGGAAAAACTACCCAAAGGCAGCAGCCAGACAACTATAGATACCAGAACCTATAAAAGAGGGTTGTATAAAGTGGTGGTGGGCGAGAGTAGTGGAACGCTGGTAGTACAATAAAAGCCCATCCTAAATCTTTCCCAAAGGGAAGGACTTAACGAACTAAACAATGAGATACAAAGTAAAAAAAGATGGAGTTAGTACAAATCTAAAGCCTCTCCTTTGGAGAGGTTTGGAGAGGCTCTTTTATCTTATAAATAACGGAAAATTTGTATCACAAACAAAAATAACTGTAGAATAATCATTAATTTTGTGAGCAGAAATAGCAGAAGCTATTTCTGCTCACTTTTTTATAATTTTAAAAATGAAGAAAATACTATTTCAAATAATACTATTGTTTTGTTTTCATGGGTTTTTGAAATCGCAAAATATTTATTTTAATAATAATTATGTTGTTAATAATAATATACAAGGAAGAAGTATTGTAAAAAAAGATACCACTTATACTACATTATCGGTTTCTGAAGATAGTGCAGGAAAAGTATGTCTTGTTTTTTGCAAATTTGATTTATCAGCTAATTTACTGAAAATAAAATATTATAATGATTTCGTAAATTTTTATTTCCCGGGCTATTCAGGTTGCTTACAGCAAGTATGGGATGATGGTTATATTGTTTCTGGTGCCAAAGAAGATACCAATGGATATGTCAGTGCATTCCTGCTTAAGGTTGATAAAGATTTTAACTTCGAATTTATTAAAGAATTTAAAGATACCAACTTGACTCATTATGCAGAATTTCAGCAATGCAAAGTAACAAAAGATAATAATTTTATAATGGCAGGTGCTATTGGAAGTACGGTATTACATAATAATGATGTGTTGTTTGTAAAAACGGATAGCTTGGGCAATCAGCTATTCAGAAAAACCTATAATCTGGGGGCAATAGATTATGCCCGCAGTATAATAGAAACTCCTGATAAGGGTTATCTACTGGGGGGCTATAGCTGGGATTATTACAGTGCTTCCTATTCGGGAGATGGCAGAATTATTAAATTAGATTCGGCGGGCAATTTTGAGTGGGGCAGACAATTTGGTGGACAAAATGTGGATGGTGCAGCCGTTGTTGCATTGGCTTCCGATAGCAATTATATAGTAGCTACTGCTTATGCACACTTTACAATGCCCATGGTTGCTTCCGATTTAAAAATACAGGTGGTTAAGATAGATAAATCTGATGGTAGTACTATTTGGGATAAACAATACGATACAATAAGGGAAGTATGTTATCCTCAGATGGTTAAGGTGTTAAACGATGGTAATATAGTGGTGGTGGGTAATGAGTATTATTGGAATGGAATTAAATATTATTTAACCAGTTGGATATTAAAACTAAAACCCAATGGCGATAGTATTTATTTCAGGCGATATCATAAATACGACGATCAATATACACAGGAAAATATTACATGGGACTTTTGTATTGCCGAAGATAAAAGCATAGTAAGTTGCGGATGGACATCTAAGCAAAACGAATACGATAAACTATGGCTTGCCAAAATGGATAGCCTTGGCTGCCTGCAACCCGGCTGCGATCCCACTGCTGGCATAGAAGAGCCCCATTACATAAAACCCGGGCAACTCCAAATCTTCCCCAACCCAGCCACTACCCAAACTACCATTAGCTACCCAACAGCAGAAAAAGGCATCATACTGCAACTATACAATATGCTTGGGCAACTAATATATGAAGAAAAACTACCCAAAGGCAGCATGCAAACTACCATAGATACCAGAGAATATAAAAAGGGATTATATAAAGTAGTGGTGGGGGAGCGTAGTGCATCGCTTATGCTTAACAATTAGGCTCTTCCAAAAAGGAGAAAACTTAGCGAACAACATTTTGTTTTGTACCGGATACTGTTTCTATTACTCCAACGGTAATACTAATAATGATATAATACCGATCGGTAAAATGTTATTGCCAGAGGAATATCTTCATCTCACAAATTTCCGATACAAAATAAGTTTTATCAACTATAGTTTTGTATTTTTGTAAACTAATTTTATTGCTAATGAGAAAGAAAGTTGATTTTCTGGTAATAGGCTCTGGCATTGCAGGTTTAAGCTTTGCACTTAAAGTTGCAGACTATGGCAACGTATGCATCATTACCAAATCACAGGCCGATGAAGGTTCTACAAAATATGCACAGGGCGGTATTGCAGCCGTAATGTACACACCCGACACTTACGAAAAACATATAAAGGATACAATGATTGCCGGTGATGAACTGTCGGACGAAAACATTGTACGCATAACCATTACCGAGTCAACAGAAAGGGTAAAGGAACTCATAGAATGGGGAACAAATTTCGATAAAAATGCATCGGGGCAATACGATCTGGCAAAAGAAGGCGGACATTCCGAATTCCGTGTTCTGCATCACAAGGACAATACCGGCAACGAAATCGAAAGAGCACTGTTGGATAATGTTAAAGCCCACCCCAACATAGAAATCCTCGAAAATCATTTTACAGTTGATATTATTACCCAGCATCATCTGGGTATAGAAGTTAACCGTCGTACAAACGATATAAAATGCTATGGTGCTTATGCCCTGAATGAAAAAACAAACGAAATAGACACCTATCTTTCAAAGCTTACTTTAATTGCAACCGGTGGAAATGGCAATGTTTACAATACAACAACAAATCCGGTTATTTCTACCGGTGATGGCATTTCTATGGTTTACAGAGCAAAAGGGAAAGTAGAAAACATGGAATTTATTCAGTTTCATCCTACTTCACTTTACAATCCCAACGAAAAACCCTCTTTTCTCATTTCAGAGGCATTACGGGGATTTGGAGCCATTCTCAAAACTCAGGACGACAAAGAGTTTATGCAGAAATATGATGAAAGGGGATCCCTGGCTTCGCGCGATATTGTTGCAAGAGCCATCGACAGTGAAATGAAGATAAATGGTTGGGATTATGTTTATCTTGATGCCCGCCATTTAAATAAAAACAAACTTATCGACCATTTTCCGACCATATACGCAAAATGCCTGAGTATAGGAATTGACATCACCAGAGAAATGATTCCGGTAGTTCCTTCGGCACATTATAATTGCGGTGGCATTAAAGTAGATGAATGGGCAAGAAGTTCAATCAAGAATTTATACGCTTCCGGCGAATGTGCTTCCACAGGCTTGCATGGAGCAAACCGTCTGGCTTCAAACTCCCTGCTCGAATCCCTGGTATTTTCACACAGGGCAAGTACAGATGCATTGCAGAAATTCAAGGATATTGAATATTGCAACCAAATACCCGACTGGAATGCCGAAGGTATGGTTCTGAACGAGGAAATGGTTCTTATAACGCAATCGTTAAAGGAATTGCAGTTGATAATGTCAAACTATGTAGGAATTGTAAGATCAGATCTTCGACTAAAGAGAGCTTTGGACCGGCTCGAAATCCTGTACAGGGAAACGGAAGATTTGTACGACAAATCAATATTAACGGTGAAGTTGTGTGAGTTGAGAAATTTGATAAATATTGGATACCTGATTATCAAAATGGCAATGGAACGCAAGGAAAGTATTGGTTTGCATTATTCTATAGATTATCCGAGAAGAGTTATTTAAATCAATCAATAGTAAATCAATTAATAGCAATCGTATGAAAAAATTTGCAGTAGTATTAGCCGGATGTGGCGTTTATGATGGAGCCGAAATCCACGAAGCGGTAGTAACGCTTTTGGCTATTGACAGGAATAAATGCAGCTATCAGATTTTTGCACCCGACATTGATCAATATCATGTAATCAATCATTTAAAGGGTGAAGTTACCAGCGAAAGACGAAATGTTCTGGAAGAATCGGCACGTATTGCCAGAGGAAATATACAGGCTTTGTCGGAATTTAATCCCGATACTTACGATGCCATTATTTTCCCAGGTGGCTTTGGTTGTGCCAAAAATCTTTCCACTTTTGCATTTAAAGGAGCGGATTGTGAAGTAAACCCGGACGTTGAAAATGCTGTTCTTTCGATGGTTAAAGCAAACAAACCGGTTGGAGCATTGTGCATTGCTCCGGCTGTAATTGCACGGATACTCAAAAATGTGGATGTTACTATAGGAAATGATGAAAACACGGCTGCCAACATTGAAAAAACCGGCTCTCACCATATCAAAACCAATCATGGGGAAGTAGTGAAAGACAGCAAGCTAAAAGTTTTTTCCACACCTTGTTATATGCTGGATGCAAACATTTCTCAAATTGCTGATGGTGCCGAAAATATCGTAAAAGCCATGATTAAGGAATTCTGATGTATCCTAAAACAACAACGTTTTCTTCTTTCTCAAAAAAAGCTGCACGGATTGCCATGATGGTATTTATGGCAATCAGCACAACTGTTTTTTCACAAACCCCTGATTATGCTTTTGTAAAAACCAATGATATCGTTGCAACGGATAGTCTGGGAAATCCATACAAATTTCCATGGACTGGTGGTATGAGCTATTCACAGTTTTCTGCTGTCGATTTAAATGCGGATGGAATAAAGGATTTGGTGGTTTTCGATAAAAATGGAAACCGGATAATGACCTTCCTTAATTCTGGAATTGCAGATTCAATAAGTTATAGCTTTGCTCCCGAATATGCATTGGCTTTCCCTGAAATTCACAGTTGGATGCAATTAATTGATTTCAATTACGATGGAAAGGAAGATATTTTTACCTATTCCAACGGAGGTATAAAAGTATTTAAAAACACCTCAACGTCTTCGATTTCATTTAATCTGATTAAAGATCCCATTTTATCATCCTATAATGGCAATTATACCAATCTTTTCTGCTTATCGGAAGACTATCCGGCTATAAGTGATATAGATGGTGATGGCGATCTGGATATTTTAAATTTCTGGGTTCTGGGCAGGTTTGTAAATTATCACAAAAATCTTTCGATAGAGAAATATGGAATTCCCGATTCACTCGATTATGGACTTACCGATGAAAGCTGGGGTTGCTTTGCCGAAGACGAAGGCTCAAATGTTTTAATGTTAGATACTTGCTTAAATGGAAGCAAATCTGCTGTTTTAAAGAATTTCAAACATTCAGGCTCCACATTGCTGGCCGAAGATTTTAACGGAGATGGCTTAAAAGACCTTTTAATCGGAGATGTTGACTATTCCAATCTCATAAAACTGACAAATACCGGAACAGTCACCAAAGCAAAAATGACGATACAGGATACAATGTTTCCGATGGTAAAACCAGTCAATTTATATTCCTTTCCTTTAGCCAATTATCTTGATGTAAATAATGATGGCAAAAAAGACCTCTTGGTTTCGCCATTCGATCCCGGCCTAACTACCGCAGAATCATTCAAAAGCAATTGGTTATATAAAAATCAGGGAACAAATAATCAGCCGGTTTTTAGTTTTGAGCAGGAAGATTTTTTGCAGAAAGACATGCTCGATTTTGGTACAGCTGCATTTCCGGTTTTATACGACATTGATAATGATGGGCTAAAAGATTTATTTGTTGGTAATATTGGCTATAGGGATACATCCTATATGCAAAACGGTATTTTACAATCTGTTTTTGTATCAAAAATTGCCTTTTTCAAAAACCAAGGAACCTTAAACAATCCTGTATTTAAACTGATCAGCCGTAATTTTGCAAGTATTTCCGCATTGCATTTGCAGGGAGTTTATCCCGCTTTTGGAGATTTGAATAACGATGGAAAGGCGGAAATGATTATCGGAAATGCGGATGGAAAACTACATCTTTATGCGAATACGGCAACTGTTGCAAATCCTGATTTTGTATTATCTCAGTCAACTTATCAAAACATTGATGTTGGGGAATTCAGCACACCACAACTTTTCGATATAAATAAGGATGGTTTGCTCGATCTGGTAATCGGTGAACGACAGAATTTCTGGAAAGATGCTGCCAACAATATTATTGCACGCAAAGGCAACTTAAACTATTTTAAAAATACAGGCACTTTATCCAATCCTGTTTTTACACAAATTACGGATAGCTTGGGAGGAGTTGACATTACAAATTACAATATTTCCAATTTCGGATTCAGTACACCTTGCCTTTTCAGAACTTCTGCAAACGAAACAAGATTATTTGTGGGAAACGAAGAAGGAAAAATATATTATTATAAAAACATCGACAATAATTTAAATGGAATTTTCAGTTTTACAGATACGCTTTCCTTTGTTCAGGGAAATACTGAATATCAGATTACTGAAGGTTCAAGAAGTGGAATCGCAGTTGCCGACATCAACAACGATGGCTTTTTAGATGCTTTTATCGGGAATGCAGCCGGAGGAATTTCGTTTTTTAAGGGAAGTCCGTTAAATACAAGTATTGAAGTAGTTGCAGAAAAAAATGATACTGATATTGAAATTTATCCCAATCCATGCAATGATTATTTCAACATAAAATTCTCAAATTCAAAAGCAAGCTTTTTATATGGAATTGAAATTTATGATATTTATGGGAAAATAAAAATAAAGAAAACCATAAATCATCTAACTGATTTTAACATTAATACTTCCAGTTTAAGTCAGGGTATTTATAGTTGCAGAATATATTTAATGGATAGCCGCAACTTATTGCAATTTTCAGTAAGTAAAAAACTAATAATCAATCGTTAGTTCTAAAAAAGGATTTCTTAAAATTAGATTTTTTGATGAAAACAAGATTCTTAGAACCGCAGTTTACTAATGTAAATGAAGATTTTAAAAATTGAAGTTCAACGAAGAAAAAGCAATTTTTAGAAGTCAAGTAATAATATTTTATTTATTTTTAACAGGCAACACATTTATATATATATTTGTCTTAGCTTTGCAATTCAATTTTTAAAATAGCAATTAACTCATATTTTTAAAATGAAAAAAATTAACCTTGTTTTTCTTTTATTTTTTGTGATTTTTACAACTAATTTGTTTTCACAAAACACACAATCAAAACCAAATACAGATTATTGGGGAACATTTTGCGTAGTTTCAACTACTGCAAATGATACCAATTATTTTAATGTTGACTTAACTCAATTACTTACAGAATTTGAAAAAGTTTACTTTAAAAATTATTTTCAGGAACAGGATGTTTTCAGTACAAGCATTTTAGCTTACAATATTTTAGAAAACAAAGCCATAATAGCTGTACCTCAAAAATATAAGATTGAGGATTTCCGTCATTTTGTTGCTAACATGAAAAAAATGACACAAACTGCCGAATATAACTGGACAGTTGCTCAAAAAAAAGAATACGTATTAACTCATAAAAATAAATAAAATGAAAGCATTATATAATATTCTGATAATAGCATTGCTTTTTATTTCTACACTTGCAAACGCCCAAGGTATAAGCTGTGCTGGTGCTTCTCCATTTTGCACAGGTTCATCCTATAATTTTCCTGCCGGAGTAAATGCACCGGCTGCACCTCCAAGTGGCACACCGGGTCCTAATTACGGATGTCTTGGTTCTCAACCAAATCCAGCCTGGTATTACATGCAGGTAGGTACATCAGGAAATATCGAATTACATATCAACGGAAGTAATAATTATGATGTAGATTTCTGTTGCTGGGGTCCATTTACCAATCAAACTTCACCTTGCTTAGCTGGTTTAACCGCAGGTAGTCCAACTCCAACCCATCATGCTCCTGGTCCTTCTCCAAGTTATCCTTCTGCAAATATGGTTGATTGCAGCTATGATGCAAGTTTTGAAGAATGGTGTTATATTCCAAATGCAGTTAGTGGAACTTATTATATACTTTTGCTTACAAATTACTCTAATCAAACACAAAATATTGTTTTTGCCCAATCAAATTTAGGACAACCAGGTGCAGGAACAACCAACTGTGGAATTCTGCCTCCAACTACAACCAACAATGGACCAATCTGCGAAGGTGACACGTTGAAACTGTTTGCTGCTACCATTGCAAATGCACAATATTTTTGGGCAGGTCCTAATAATTTTTCATCTGTATTGCAAAATCCTAAAATACCAAATGCAACCGTTGCCAATGCAGGTACTTATTCTGTATTGATTATGATTGGCACACAAATGAGCCCCGAAACACAAACTACAGTTGTTGTTCATCCAAAACCAATTATATCAGCCACAGCCGATACGATTTGTGTTGGAGAAACAGCTTCCATTTTAGCTTCAGGTGCAAATTCCTATGTATGGAATCCGGGAGGAACAGCAAATCCATTAGTTGTTAGCCCGTTAACTACATCAAATTATACAGTTATTGGTACTACCACTTTTGGTTGCAAAGATACAACTGCTACTTTTATACAGGTTAATCAAAAGCCTGTAGTTACTGCTACAACCGCAGCTATATGCGAAGGGTTTTCAGCTACCATAACTGCAAGTGGAGCAGCAACATTTTTGTGGAGCAATGGCTTTACAACTCCACAAATAACGGTAAGCCCTAATGTATCAACAACTTATTCAGTAATCGGAACCAGCATTGAAAACTGCGTTGATTCAACAACAACTTCTGTTACCGTTAATCCAAATCCTAATATCACGGTTGATGATGTCGAAATTTGTGCCGGTAAAATGGCTCAACTAACAGTTATGAATGGTTCGCCAAGTTTTAACTATGTATGGAACAATTCAAATATTGGTGATATATTGAGTGTTGCACCAACTACAACTTCACAATACTGGGTTACTGCAACCGATGTAAATGGTTGTGTTGACAGCGATACCGCTTTTGTAAATGTTCATCCGCTTCCTGTTGCCAATTTTATGGCAGATCCAAGCAAAACATCAACTGAAAATCCAACAATTCATTTCCTGGATCAGTCAACAAA
>CAIZXK010000107.1 GCA_903936865.1 uncultured Bacteroidales bacterium
AGTCGAAATTGAAGTAAAAGCTCATGCCGGCACCGACGATCGTTTTATGATGATTGCAAACACATCAGCCAACGAAAAGGCTGTTGTGGAAATAACACTGCTTGATAATGTATCATAATCTGATATTGTTTAGCGTAGTGCTTAGTAAGTAAATGTATATGAGAGCCTTTTGCAGCAATGCAAGAGGCTTTTCTAATTAGAAAAAGATATTCTTTCAACAGAAATAAAATCGCTTCGTTTTTTCCGGGCTGTAATTAAGAAATCTATATACAGATTCGACCACTTTAAAAAACTTCTGACTGTCAATATTATAAATAAAAATACATTTATTGCTAAAAAAATAAATGGTAAAATAGTATGAAAGTTGATTAAAAGTGTTTTATATGAATCAAAACCAATGTTATAAATTAATAATGATCCTACACTGATTGTAAATAATATACCAGCATAAAAGAAAAGATTAAAGAAAAGTAAAAATTTTATTGATTTCATTTGTTATTGAATTTTTGTAAATAACTATTATTAAAAACAGTTACAAAATAAAGAAATATATACTAACTTAATGTTTTGAAATTATTACTTTTACATTAAGTTTGATTTTTATATTGATCAATAGTTCGTTAAATTTTGTCAAAGTTTTTTTCTTGCAAAAGTTTAATCAAATGATTATTAATATCCTAAAATCCGCAAGGATTTTTATTAGTGTTTTATTATTAGCTATTTACAATACCGTATCTTTATTTTAATTTATTTAAAAAATTAGTGTAACTTGTACTGAGCGAAGTCGAAGTATTAGTGCAATTCGTGGCGAATAAAATATAGAGTGCGGGTTTAAGGAATATATTAAAAATACAACTGTAACTTTGGCAAAATTTGCAGTATCAGCAACTTATAATAGTTTAAAAGAGTATTGATTAATAACTATTCCTTCAAATCGTTATTGGGTATTATATTCTTATAAATAATTGCTTCAAAAGGAGATAATAGTATTTCTCTTGCATTGATAAATTGCTTAGTAATAGGATGTGTTGAAAAAAGAATCTCATGTTCTTTACGCTTGTAAAGCTTTACTTCTAATGGTTTAGGCGTAAAGTTTAAAGCTATAGTCAGGTTTTCGGATTCCAGCATACGATTATAAACCATAATACCATTATTCCCTTTTTTTATGATATTAAAATCTCCTTTCTGCAGAGCTGGATTTTTTCTTCTGAGTTTAATTAGGGTTTGGTAAACAGTATACAAAGAATCGTTTTCATTTTGCTCATTCTCAACATTTATTGTATTGTGATTTGCATTTACAGGCAGCCAGGGCTTAACTTCCGAAAAGCCAGCATATTCATCAGTATTCCATTGCATAGGAGTTCTGGCACCATCTCTGCCATTATAAAATGGCCAGAAAAGTTTTCCTAAAGGATCTTTTATATCTTTGTAATTTATAAATGAGTTTTTCATTCCAATTTCTTCACCATAATATATAAATGGAGTTCCTTTTAATGTAAGTAATAAAACGGCCTCTATTTTTGCTTTTTCAATCTGATAACTGCGAAATGGATTTCTGTTGATATTTCTTTTTAAATCATGATTAGACAACACATTGCA
>CAIZXK010000108.1 GCA_903936865.1 uncultured Bacteroidales bacterium
AACAATCTTAATAAATTTCAAAGTAATTTTTTATTTTCAAAATTAAAATTATAAATGAATTCAATTTTTATATATCTTTGTTTTTTTAATGAAAAATGATGATTTTTTTATAATTATAATACATTATTTGATATTGAATCAATCATTTACAGATTTAAGTAAGCATTATCCAATTAATTTGAAAAATGAAAAAACAACAAAAACCAGCTATAAAGAAAACAGAACCAAACAAACAAAATTTAAGTGAAATAAACAAAATTTCAACACGTTGGTATAAGGATAGCAAGAAATTACTATTTGTTGGGCTTATACTTATTGCAACATTTATCACCTATTTGCCAGCATTTAATAGCCAAAAGGAATTTACCAATTGGGACGATCCCGTTTATGTTTTACAGCAAAACCAAATTAAAAGCCTGGAATGGTCGAATATCACTCAGATGTTTAATCCCCAAAATCATGTATCATTAAACTATCATCCGCTTACTATGCTTTCACTGGCTATTAACTATCATTTTTCAAAACTAAATCCTGCGTCCTATTTTTTTATCAATATCATATTTCACTTATTAAACACTCTGCTTGTATTTATTTTTATTTACCTGCTTTCTAAGAAAAAGTTTTGGATTGCATTGTTTTCTGCTCTTTTCTTTGGTATTCATCCAATGCATGTTGAGAGTGTAGCCTGGATTTCGGAAAGAAAAGATGTTTTGTATGCTTTCTTCTTCTTAATGTCACTAATTTCCTATATAAAATACCTGGATACAAAAAAAATAGGATTCGTGCTGCTTTGTATTATATTTTTCGTAATGAGTTGCTTAAGCAAAGCAATGGGAGTTGTTCTTCCGCTGGTATTGATATTGATAGATCTATATTATCCCCGCAAATTTACATGGAAAACCTTGGTAGAAAAGATTCCCTTTTTCGCAGTTTCGCTTTGGGCTGGAATGATGGCAATCAATATTCAATCAACAGAGGCTATCGGTAAATTTGAAATCTTTTCGTTGCTGCAACGTTTTCAGTTCACAGCTTATGGATTTTTAATGTACTGGGTAAAATTGCTGTTTCCTATCAATCTTTCAGCTTTTTATCCATATCCTAATTTAAATGAAAGTGGTAATATTCCGCTTCTCCATCAGATTTCACCAATTATAGCACTTTTGATTATTGCAATTCCGTTATATTGGCTCTTTAAAAAAGATAAATCAAAATTCAACATTGCCCTTTTTGGTATCGGATTTTTTATAGCAACTATCGTTTTGGTTTTACAGTTTATATCTGTTGGAAAAGCGATTATGGCAGATCGTTATTCATACCTGCCTTTTATAGGTGCTTTTTTTATGATATTTTCATTTGCAAATCCATTTATTGAAAAACTAAAAACTAAAAATATAACTTTAGGTATTATTGTTTTTATTGCATTAATTTTTAGTGTTTTAAGTTTTAACAGGGTAAAAGTATGGACAAACAGCGAAAAATTATGGACAGATGTCATCGAAAAATATCCATATAAAATTACACAAACAGCAAACGTAATAAGAGTTGAAAAAGTGGGAGTTATAACGGCTTATATCAACAGGGCAAATTATTATCGCGAACACAACCAAATGGATAAAGCATTTGATGATTTTAATATATTGGTACTTGCAAATACAGATGAAGTTAAAGCATATTCAAACATGGGTAATTTCTATGGATTAAAGATTCAGGAGGCATTGCAAAAAGGAGATATTCAGGAAGCTACAACTATGTTTAATAAGTCAATGGAAATGTATAACAAAGGATTAACATTGGAAAAAGATAATTATGAAATCTACCTTAATAAAGGGATTTCATTAGCCATAATGAATAAACATAAAGAAGCAGTTGAAAATTTTCAGTTATCATTGAAAATTAATCCGAATCAATTGGATTTATTTAAAAATATGGCAATATCATATTTGAATCTTCAATTGAATGATGAATGCATAAAATACAGTAATCAATACATAAAAAATAAAACCGATGATTCGGACATCTTTTTTTATAGAGGAACTGCCCAACTGAAAAACGGGAAAAATCAGGAAGCAATAAAAGACCTTACCATGGCAACTTCACTAAATCCAAAGTTTTCGGGAGCATGGTATAATTTATCAGTAGCTCAAAATAATATAGGAAACTATAAACAAGCCTATAATTCAGCAAACGAAGCATTGAAAAATGGTTATAAAATAAATCAGGATTATTATAACAACCTTAAGCAAAAAGCTGAAAAATAATATTTAAAAAATGAATGAAAGTCAGTCTAAATCTATATCTTACATAAGATTATGAAAAATATCAATAAATCAAATAAATCAGGGCCGAAAAATACATTCACAAAAAAGAATGAAATTCCAATTAATAAAAATATAAGTAAATCATCGTCTTTATTTTATCCAGAAAAAAATAAATTATTGATTTCTGTAATCATATTTATTGCAAGTTTCATTTTATATGGAAATACAATATCATTAAAATATGCGTTGGATGATACTATTGTAATTACTGGAAATGAATTTACAAAAAAAGGTTTTGATGGAATTAAGGAAATACTTAGCTACGATTTGTTTGCAGGATATTTTGGAAAAGATCAGAACATGGTTTCCGGAGGACGATACAGACCACTTTCGTTAATTACACATGCTATTGAATACCAGTTTTTTGGAGAAAACCCGGCAGTTAGTCATTTCTTTAATATTATATTGCTGGCAATTACAGGTTTACTTATTTTTTATATTTTTAATCGGTTACTGATTCATTATTTTAAAGATAATGCTTTAAAAACACCAAATTGGTGGATATCAGTTCCATTTGCTACTGCTATACTTTTTATTGCACATCCGGTGCATACAGAAGTTATAGCCAATATAAAAGGACGGGATGAGATTCTTACATTGCTGTTTTCCTTGTCAAGTCTTTGGTTTATTATTCGTTGGCTCGAAACTAATAAAACTGGGATGTTAATTTCTGCTGGTCTAAGCTTTTTTTTGGGATTATTATCAAAGGAAAATACACTTACTTTTATTGCCGTAATACCATTAGCTGCTTACTATTTTATGAAATTCCCATTAGGTCGGGTTCTGAAAGGTATTATTCCGTTGGTTATAGCTGCTATTGTATTTTTTATTATCAGGCAATCTGTAATTGGTGGTAAAGTATCATTTCTTGCTGATGATCTGATGAACAATCCCTTTGTTGAAATGAACTTTATGCAGAAATATTCAACTATCCTATATACCCTGGGTTTATATTTAAAACTCTTGTTTTTCCCACATCCGTTAACGTACGACTATTACCCATATCATATACCAATTATTAATCCTTCTGATATAAAAGCACTAATTCCTTTACTAATTTATATAGCAATACTAGTATTTGCAATTATAAAAATCAAAAAACGTAATCCTTACTCTTTTGCGATTTTGCTTTATTTAACAACACTTTCTATAACATCAAATGTTTTTTTTCCAATTGGAGCATTTATGAATGAACGTTTTATTTATATGTCATCCCTTGCATTTTGCTTTGCATTATCCTGGTTCTTATTTACTGATTTGCCCAAAATGACAAACCAAACCCCAAGTTCTAAATACTTAACATTAATGATTTTTGGAATAATACTAGTTTTATATACATTCAAAACAAGAGATAGAAACCGGGATTGGTACGATAGTAAGACTCTATTTCTGAAAGATGTTGAGGTTTCTAAAAACAGTGCAAAAGGAAATGCATTAGCAGGAGAATATCTCATTTATGAAGCAAAGAATAATCAAAATAAAACGATACGTGATAGCCTTCTGAATCAAAGTATAATATATTTGAACAAGGCAATTGAAATATATCCGAAACAAATAGTTGCACTTTTTAATTTAGCAGCAGCCCATTATGAAAAAGACCGAAACTATTCTCAAATAATAAAAACATACAAAACCATTTTAAAATACCTCCCAAAGGAGGAAAAAGTTTATTCTAATTTCATTTCAGTTATTAATCAAAGTAATAATCCAGATGAAAAATTAAAATATTATCTTGAGTTTCTTGCAATAGATAGCATGCGTTTTGATATTAATTTCAATATTGGAATAATTATGCTTCATCAAAAAAATGATGTAAAAGGAAGCATACCTTTTCTTAAAAAAGCATCAGAAATTAATCCAACTTACGCAGATGCACACTTAAGTCTTGGCGAAGCTTATGCATCCATAGGATTATGGGCTGATGCTCTTAATCCATTATTAGAAGCAAATAGGTTAAAAAAAGCTACTAATGCTAAACTTTTACAAAATATAGGAATAGTTTATACAAACTTAAGAAACAATGAAAAAGCTAAAGAATATTTAAAACAAGCAGCTCTTTTAGGAAATTAATATTTCAAATTTTCAATAGTAAATAAATATGTTTTTTGAAACCAATACTATCAGGTTTCAAATGACAAAAATAATTTTTAATATTACTTCAACTCTTCTTTTGCAGTTAATTTTGTTTGTCTTTTTTTTATAATATTATAACCAAATAATATTAAGTAAATAAACAAACCTGCTAATGAAGCTATCTTGCCATATTTAAACCAGGGAGCTTCATATACTAACTCTATTTTATGCTTACCTTTCTCAAGATAAATACCCATTAAGCCAAAATCAACAATATTAATTTTTGCTTCATTCCCATCAACTTTTGCTTTCCATCCTTCATCAAAAGGAATTGAAAAAAAAAGGATTTTGTCAGATTTAATTTCAATTTCCCCCTTTATCTCATTTTGTGAACGATAAGATATTTTTAATGTATCTTCCTTTAATTTAAAAATATTAAAAAAATAATTATCAAATGTAAACGCTGCAACACTGATTGTATCTTTTATTGAAAACTCAGTGAATGAATTTGTTATTTTTTTATAATCGGGAGCTCCTTTAGTATCAATAACCAATGCTTTTAAAGAAGTTACATCCTTATTGAAATCAGAAAAGATTTTAAAATCATCGCTGCTTATGTATTTGTCATAGCAAAAACCAAGTGGAAGGAAATGTTTAATTTGCAATAATTTTACATCTCCAAACTGTTTAATTGAATCATAAGCATATTTAATAAAAAAATCTGAATCAATAGAACTTTTTCGAATTTGATATTTAGTACTTGCAAGAGTTTGAAGGATAGGCCGACTATTAAGTCCTTGTGCCCATCTTGTTTGAGTTTCAATTTTAGGATCAATAATATTAAAACCGGATAAAAAATTGATATAATATTTTTGATTAAAAGAACTATATGATTGAGTACCATAGAAATTAAATACCATTGCATCATTCATGCTACTATGAATTGCCAAACCAGAAGGAAATTCCTTATTTACCCTGAAAAATCCTTTATCCTTTTCAGAGATAAAGCTCATTGCGTCATTTGTAAAATCATTATAACCGATTTTTTGCTTTATTTCACGTTTTGAAACATTTGCATTTTCTTTAAATCCAGTTCTTCTGTTAATAAAATCTCTTTTGTACAGAGATATATTTGAAAAGGAAACGACTTCAATAAAAACAAGAAGTATAATAAGTATTTTTGCAACTTGTTTATATTTTGTAGTAAAAACATATAATAAAATAGTATAAGAAATTAAAAAGAACGCAACTGAATTCTGGATTTCCTTGTTAATTACGTTTACTACTTTTGAGAAATATGGGAAAAAAAGCAAAATTAACAGTACTATCGTTGTAATTATAAGTGTTTTTATACTAATTTTATTCGAAGAGTCGATCTTTGAAAGAGCATTTAATGCAAAAAACAAAAGGAAAAATGAAACGAAAAGAGATAAAATCCGATAGTAGTCTCCTGTGAAAAGCCAAAAAGCATATCTGAAAAAAGGGAAGACACAAATCAAAATCCAAAATCCTAAAAAAGAAGAATATACTATTTTCTGTTTTTTGTTTAAAAATTGAAATATCTGAGGAAATAAAACTAAAGTAATTAATCCAATATAGGACATTGGAGCTTCCATGTAATTGTACCAACCTTTATAATTTAATCCTGTTCCTAAAATATCACTTGAAAAAAAGCGAAGAATCAACGTTTTTAAATGTAAAAATGGAATACCATAACCAAATTTATTTGTTGAATCATTATCTAATGAATAAAATGTAACAGAAGAAAGAGTTTTAAAATAACTGGATTCTCCTCCAACACGAGGTCCATTTATAAGTTCATGTATAACATTAAATGTAAAAAAAGATGATAATAAAAATCCTAAAACACTAAAAACAAAAATATTAAGGTATACTAATATTAGTTTTTTATAATCAAGCCTATCCTCAACACTTAAAAATCTAAATAAGGTATAAATAAAAATAAAAACCCCATATACATATAAACTAAAGATTTGTGTAATCGAAATTAGAAATATTACAATTGGGAAAAACCAATACATCTTTTTTGAATAAAGCTTTTCTAAAGCAAATAAAAGCATTGCTAAAAGGAAAACCTGACTTGAAAAAATTTGCCAGTTACCTCCAATAATAAAAAACGAAGAGAACGGTAAAATTAAACTTCCAATTACTAATACATATGGTGAAAGCTTAAGGTTTTTTAAATATAAATAGAAGAAAATGGCTGTTACTATTAATTTGAAAAACTCAATATAATTTGCTATGAAAGGTAAACTCGATTTAGTTAAAAATGAGGATATAAAATATGTAATGTCAGATTGTGCAGTAATTAAATTAACTATACTTTGACCCATTCCAATATTAAAACTCCATCCCAAAAAGCTATTTTCTTTTAAATAAGCTTGGTAATGGGAAAGGAAAGGAAAATATCCGTTAATGGAATCACTGGCAATATCTTTAAAAAGATATGCACTTTTTAAAAATAAAAATTCCTTAAAAACAATAATACCTGCAATTATTACGATTGATAGGGATAAATAGATTTTATATTTACCTATAAAGACATCAAATTTATTTAATTTTAAATTATCTTTTTTGGCTGAAATTATTTTTGTTTTATTAGTTGATTTTTTCATAATATTAAGAGATAAATTACACAGATTATAAAAATATCTATTTTATTGTATAGTATTGAAATT
>CAIZXK010000109.1 GCA_903936865.1 uncultured Bacteroidales bacterium
GAATATGCTTCAAAACATTCTTCTCCTGAAATGGAAATCCTTAAAAAATTAAACCGTGAAACTAACCTGAAAATAATGCAACCCCGTATGTTATCAGGACATTTACAGGGAAAATTTCTGGAAATGATCAGTAAGATGATAAAGCCTGACAGGATTCTGGAAATAGGTACATATACCGGTTATTCGGCTATTGCTATGGCGCAGGGATTATCGAAAAATGGGGAACTTCATACCATCGATATCAACGAAGAACTGGAATATATCGTAAAGAAATACATTAACGAAGCTGATTTAAATGATAAAATCCATTTTCATAACGGTGATGCTTTGACTATTATTCCTCAATTGAATTATATTTTCGATTTGGTTTTTATTGATGCGGACAAGGAAAACTATATTAACTATTTCAATTTAGTAATCAACAAGGTACGAAAAGGTGGAATCATCATTGCCGACAATGTTTTGTGGAGTGGAAAAGTATTGAACAAAGTTTCTTCAAATGATATGGAAACATTTAATTTGCAGGCTTTCAATAAATACATTACAAATGATGCGAGGGTTGAAAATCTACTTTTACCTTTTAGGGATGGATTGATGATTATGATTAGGAAATAGCTGAAAATTAAAAACATACAGATAGATAGCGTTAAATTAAATTCTTTTTCAGTTCGCTTAAAATAAAGAGTTTATTTTTGCGTTATTTAAATTTAAAACCATAAAAAACTTAGTGTGAAGAAATCCTTTAAATTCAGTTTAATCATATTATTTTTGAGTGTTTATTTAAACTCCTTTTCACAAATTGGGGGTAGCGATACCTATCAGTTTTTAACATTACCCAATTCAGCAAGAATTGCCGCATTAGGAGGTAATTTTCTGGCTATTAAGGATAATGATATTTCGCTTGCCATTGCCAATCCATCGCTTATTACAGATAAAATGAATGGAAAATTAGCTGTCAATTATGTAAAATATTTCTCCGACATAAATTATGGTTTTGCAGCGTATGCTCATAGTTTCAAAAAGCTGGGAACCTTTATCGGGAGTCTGCAATATATTAATTATGGGAGTTTTACTTATGCCGATGCAACCGGACAAACTTCCGGAACTTTTAAAGCCGGTGAATATGCTTTCAATATTGGCTGGTCGAAAATGCTGGATTCCAACTTTTCATTGGGTAGCAATCTTAAAATTATAAATTCAAGTTTTGAAACATACAATTCTTTTGGTGTTGCAATTGATTTGGCTGCAACCTATCACAATGCAGCTAAAAGATTTACAGCGTCATTAATGCTAAAGAATATTGGAAGACAATTATCCTATTACAGAGAGGACAACAAGGAAAGCTTACCCTTTGAAATTCAATTAGGTATATCGAAAAAACTGGGCCATGCTCCTTTCCGCTTCTCTCTTCTATTAAATCATCTCGAAAAATGGGATCTCACTTATGAAGATCCATTGAATCCCAGTGTAAAAACAGATCCCTTAACCGGTGAAAAAATTGAAAAGAGCGATTTATCACTTTTTGGTGATAAATTAATGCGACATATTGTTGC
>CAIZXK010000110.1 GCA_903936865.1 uncultured Bacteroidales bacterium
ATTGGTATTTGTACCTACTTATACTATTGAACAAATTCATACAAATAATCCAACTACAGGTGTTGCTGACTCTTTAAATGTAAATTGTAAACTCTATGGTGTTGTACATGGCTTAAATTATGTTACTGCCGGGTATTCCTTTTATATAATGAATAGTAATTCGGGAATCTTTGTATATAAAACCACTTCTTTAGGATATACTGTTGCTGAAGGAGATTCACTAAAAGTAATTGGAAAAATTCAGCAATATAGTGGTCTTACCGCTATTGCTCCCGATTCTATTGTAAAAATATCTTCAGGAAATACCTTAGTTAATCCTGTTTTGGTTAATAATCTGTCGGATACAGTAGAATCCAGATTGGTAACCATTACTAATCTTACTTATTTAAGTGGCTGGCCAACAACAGTAGGAACAACAAAAACCGTATATGCACTGCATGGAATTGATTCTGTTGCTATAGTTATTTTTTCAAGTTGTAATTTACAAGGCACTGCTGCACCCACTGCAAGTTTTAATATTACCGGTATTACTACTCAAAGCGATAATTCTTCTCCGTTTTTTCAATCTTATTATATCTATCCAAGATATTTAAGTGATTTAACTATAAACTTTGTATTACCAACAGTATTAACTTCATCAGTAACAACTGTTTCAATGACCGGAGCTAACTGTAGCGGAAATGTAACTGCTAACGGTGGTTCTCCTGTAATTGTAAGAGGAATTTGTTACGGCACTTCTTTAAATCCAGATACTTCGGGAACTCATACTGTTGAAACCGGAGGTAATGGCGTTTTTTCAAGTACTATTTCCGGACTTCTTAGTTCTACATTATATCATTATCGTGCCTATGCAATTAACAATACAGGTATTGCCTACGGAGACGATTCTACATTTACTACTGCAAGCAGTCCTCTTTTACCTTTGGTAAATACCGATTCTGTTTACAATGTAAATTATTTTGATGCAATGGTAGCTTCAAAAGTTATCAATGATGGTGGAGCTACTATAACTTCAAGAGGTATATGCTGGGGGACAGTTTCCAATCCCACACTTTCAGATTCTGTTAATTACCAAACCGGTACGCTGGGTTCTTTCGTTAGTAATTTAACTAACCTTACTCATAATACAACTTATTATATAAGAGCTTTTGCTACCAATTCTATTGGAACAGCCTATAGTAACGAATTAACTTTTACTACTAAAAAAAATATTCCAATTTACTCAATCAATCAGGTAAAAGGAAATAACAGTCTTGGGGTAGCTGATTCTGTTAATGTAAATTGCAAACTTACAGGTATAGTTCATGGATTGAATTACTTAGCTTCAACAAATCCGAATGGATTATCGTTCTTTATGATAGATTCAACTGCTGGTATAAATGTGTATAAAACATCTAATTTAGGATACACTGTAACTGAAGGTGATAAAATAAAGGTTATTGGAAAAATAGCTCAGGTTAATGGCTTAACAGAAATTGTACCCGATTCAATTGTATTGATATCTTCAGGTAATACATTGTTTAATACTTTAACCGTTAATACTCCAACTAATGATTCATTGGAATCGAAACTTGTAAAAATAGAAAATCTTTTCTATTTAAGTGGCTGGCCAACAACAGCAGGTACAACCAAAACTGTTTTAACACTTAAAGGTCAGGACACCGTAACGTTAAGAATATTTAATAATTGCAACCTACAAGGTATGCCAGCTCCAACAGCAACTGTTAGCTTTTCTATTACCGGATTGGTAAATCAGAATGATGCATCCTCACCATTTACAGCAGGTTACCAGATTTTGCCACGAAATACAAGTGATTTGGTTATTAATTATAGCAATCCAACTGTAATTACAGGAACTTCAGCAGGTATTACGCAATATACCGCCCTTTGCAGTGGCAGCATTCCGTCCGATGGTGGTTATGTTGTTACCTCCAGAGGTATCTGCTATGATACAGTTGCTGATCCAACTACTGCTGACTCAATAAGAACTTCAACCGGTACAACGGGTAATTTTACTGTTAATCTGACTAATTTAACCATGAGTACTACTTATCATTACAGAGCTTTTGTAGTAAATTCTCTGGGAACATTTTATGGCAATGATTCTGTATTTACAACTGCTGCCTCTGCAGTAGTTCCGGTAATTACAACAACAAATGCTTCAGCTATCGGCTTTACAAATGCTACAGTAGGTGGTGTTATCGTAAATGACGGTGGAGATACTATTATAACAAAGGGAATCTGCTGGAGTATGAATCAGAATCCTACAGTTGCCGATTCTATATCAATAGTAAGTGGAAGTGCAACAACATACAGCAGTATAATAAATAACTTAACTGAAAATACCATTTATTATGCCAGAGCTTATGCAGCAAATGCAATTGGTATTGGTTATGGAAATCAAGTAGTTTTTATAACTAAAAGACTACCTCCTTCCTATACAATATCACAGGTTAAAGGTGTAAATAGTAATGGTGTTACTGATTCATTAACCGTTAATTGTAAACTTACGGGAGTTGTTCATGGTATAAATTTTAAACAAACATTAACTTTTAATGGATTAAATTTCTTTATGCTGGATGCTACAGCCGGTATAAATGTCTATAAAACTACAAATCTGGGTTATGTTCCTGTTGAAGGAGATCTTATCAGAGTTATTGGAAAAATTACACAGCTTAGTGGTCTTACTGAAATAGTTCCTGACTCAATTGTTGTAATTTCTTCAGCTAATCCATTAAATACTCCAATTACCATTACTTCTCTTAATGAAAATCTGGAATCTCAACTGGTAAGAATGGAAAATCTGGAATACATAAGCGGATGGCCAACGTTTGCTGGTTTTACAACTTCATCCGTATTGGCATTGAATGGGTTAGATACTGTTACCCTTAGATTGTATACAAATTGCAATCTGCAATCGATGACCGCACCAACAGGTACATTTAATATTACAGGTATAGTTAGTCAGATTGATGCTTCATCTCCTTTTTTATCAGGTTATGTAATTGTCCCACGCGATTCTAATGATTTACTGATTACTACTGCTATAAAAGAAAATACGATAAGCACTTTCAAATTGTATCCGAATCCAGCTAACGGAAAAGTTAACATTACAATTGAAAATGCGTTTGATGCCGAGATTAGAATATATTCTCTGGTTGGTAAGTTGATATACAAACAAGAAGCAACTCAATCCTTTAATAGTATTGATGTTTCAAAATATGGAAAAGGTATTTATTTTGTAAATATTCTTAATAAATCCAATGGAAAGTCTTTTATTGAAAAGTTGATTATTCAATAATGTATTGATTTGATTATTTTTAAAAGCTATCTCATTTTCAAGAGGTAGCTTTTTTCATATTTTAGATTAGGCATTTTAACTAATCAATACAAATGTTGGTTTATTTTTACTAATAATGCACTTTTGGCAAAATAAGCATTGGAAACTCTTTTTAATTGTAAACCAATAAATTACTTATAATAGAAATTCAAATTGAAACAATTGATTCAAGAGTTGAACTTATGCCTTATTACGTTTTTTTGATTGATAGGGAAGGAGTTGAAGTATAAGAAAAAAGTAAAATCTGAATAAAAGCAATAATATTAATTTTAATGGGAATATAATAATAGAGTTTGTATTGGATTTAATTTGTAATTTTGTAATGAAAATAAGGAAGAAATATGCCAAGTTTGTATATAATTGCAGGACCAAATGGTGCAGGTAAAACTACTGCATCTTATGCTGTTTTACCTCAAATGCTAAATTGCAATGAATTTGTAAATGCTGATGAAATTGCACGTGGGCTATCACCTTTTCAACCCGAAAAAGTTGCTATCGAAGCAGGGAGAATAATGGTAAATAGAATTGATGAACTTATAAAGCAGAAAACTGATTTTGCATTTGAAACTACTTTAGCTCCTAAATCGCATATTAATACTATTAATAAAGCAAAAGAAAATAATTACATTGTAACCTTAGTGTTTTTTTGGCTAAATTCTGTAGATTTGTCAATAGAGAGGGTTAAAATGAGAGTTATGGATGGAGGACATAATATTCCTGAAAACGTTATTAGAAGAAGATTTATTAATGGAATTTATAATCTTACTGGTTTATACTTAAGTTTGGTTGATTTTTGGCTTGTAATTGACAATTCAACTAAACCTTATAAGTTAATTGCTGAAGGTGAAAAGGATAATAAATTAAAGATATATCAAAATGAAATCTGGGAAAAAATAATAAATGCAAAAAATGGAAAATAATAATACGTTAGAAGAATTACGTAATAAAATTTTAAAAGGAATTGAAATAGCTTTTGAAAATTTAGTTGCTAAAAAGAAGAAAGACAATAGTGAATTTGTTTTTTCAAAAGATGGGAAAATTATTAAGGTAAAGGCTAAAGATTTATAAAAACCGAAACCAGTCAAATATAATTTTCCATTTGCCGATTACATTTTCTGTAATTTCTTTTTCTATAACAACTTATTTCATTCTGAATTAAGTTTTGTTTTTTAAGCATTTTCGTATTTTCTTAAAACTGAATCAACGGCTAATATTTTAATTCGTAAACAATTGAAAAATAGAATTTTCCGTAACTCCGTTAATTAAAAAGCAAAACCATTTTTTAAATGATTTAATTTACTTGATTGATAGTAAGGAACTATTATAATGTAATTTGTTGCTATTTGGTTAACGATTTTTAATTAATTCCAGTTGGAATACGAATAACACTATTACATATCTCATTTCGGTATTACTTTGGTGTAATTTCTCTCAACCTCCGATTTTATCGATTCAAATCCCCGATTAGCCTTTTCAGCCAATTTTTTTTATTCTTTAGAGTTGTATGTAATATTTTTGCATCAAAATTATTGAAAATGTTTGAGTTATTTGAAAAAATTAAAAATAACATCGGATTACCAATAAAAATTTTTTGCCAAAAAGTTGGACAAATGAAATCTGGAAATGCAATTTAATGTATATAAATGAATTTAAATGACATCCACATTCCGAATAGTTACACGAAAAATTCTAGGCATCATGTTGATTATATTATTAAGTATATTTACTTGTTTAATCATTCTTTTGATTGTTTTACAGTTTTACAGTTTAGGAGAAGCCATTCCTTTTACAGATAAAACCGGAAATGAGATTAAGGAAAGCATTTCTGAGAAGATTTTTGTAAACATAAATGGCGTTGAGCAGGGAATGTTTATCAAAGGCAAGGATAAGTCGAATCCGGTATTGCTTTTTGTACATGGCGGTCCGGGAATGCCAGAATATGCCATAAGCCGGAAATATCCTGTTGTGCTCGAAAATCTGTTTACCGTTTGCTGGTGGGAGCAGAGAGGTGCCGGTTTGTCATATAGTCCTGATATTAATCCTGATGAATTAACTTTTGAACAATTAATTGATGATGTAATCGGAGTAACAAAATACCTTCGCAAGCGATTTGGACAAGACCGGATTTATCTGATGGCACATTCGGGCGGAACTTTTATTGGTATTCAGGCTGCTGAAAAAGCACCTGATCTTTACAAAGCATATATTGCTGTGGCACAAATTTCAAATCAGCTCGAATCGGAAAAACTGGCTTACCATTATATGGTTGAACAATATACCCAGACAAGCAACAAAAAAATGCTTCGAAAATTTGAAAAATATCCCATCAATCAACTAAATACACCTTCATATTATGCCATGCGTGATGCACCTATGCATCAATTGGGTGTGGGAACAACACGTGAAATGAAATCGGTTTTCAGTGGTATTTTTATGCCAGTAATGTTAAATAAAGAATACACATTAAAGGAAAAAATCAATATTTGGCTTGGTAAATTTTTTACAACCAACAAAGTTGGCTTGTGGAACAAATTGGTAATGACAGATTTGACCCAAAAGGTGAAAAAGCTCGATATTCCTATGTTTTTTATTCATGGAATTTATGATTACACGGTTTCTTATCCATTGGCAAAGGTGTATTTTGAGAATCTTCAAGCTCCCGGGAAAGGTTTTTATACTTTTGAACAATCGGCTCATAGTCCGCTATTTGAAGAAACCGAAAAAATGCAACATACATTACAGGAAATACTTATTAAAACGAATAAGAAAATAAATACAACAATCAAAATAAATAAGAATCAGTAATGCAAAAGGAATTAGTTAAAGGACTCAATAAAATGGTTTTGTGCAGGGTTTTCCAACTGTTGAAACTTGTTTTCAGAAAACCAATGCTTAGCTTTTTTATATGCAAAGTATTTGCAGATCAGTATAAAGCTTACAACAGAAGGAAAAACTGGCTTCAGGAAAATGTAAATGTACCTCCAGTAATGATTGTAAGTATTACACAAAAATGCAACCTGCAATGCAAGGGCTGCTATTCGAAGGTATTGCATACTTCACATGCCAACGAGCTTAATGAAGTTAAATTCCGTCAGCTTTTGATGGAAGCCTTGCAACTGGGAATTTCAACCGTATTTATTGCTGGTGGCGAACCCTTTATAAAGAAAAATCTGATTGAAACGGCTTTTGGTTTTCCTGAAATTCTTTTCCCAATTTTTACCAATGGGTTGATGATTGACGACAATACCATTTCCGAACTCATTAAACATAAGAATATAATTCCGATTATCAGTCTGGAAGGCAATCAAGTACAAACTGATGACCGACGTGGCAACGGAATATTTGAAAAAACAGAAAATCTGATGCTGAACTTAAATGAAAACAACCTCCTCTGGGGCGTTTCCATTACGCTTACTTCGCAGGATTACAGTACGGTAATAAATGATAATTATATAAAAAACATCATTGCAAAAGGATGCAGCTTTGTTTTCTTTATCGAATATGTTCCTGTTGACGAACAATCGGAATATTTGGTTCTTACCACTTTGCAACGGGAAAATCTGCTTTCTAAAATCAATTTGTTTAAGAAAAACTTAAATGCAGTTTTCTTTGCTTTTCCGGGCGATGAAGAAAAAACGGGAGGATGCTTGGCTGCCGGAAGAGGTTTTATCCATGTAAATGCACAAGGAAGTGTTGAACCCTGCCCGTTTGCTCCTTTTTCTGATTTACAGATTACAAATGTAAGTCTGAAAGATGCATTGCAATCGAAAACGATGCGGATTATCAGGGAAAATCATCAGTTGCTTACCGAAACCAAAGGAGGCTGTGCATTATGGGCAAATAAGGAAATTGTGAAAGAACTGATAGATGCCAATTAAAAACAGATAAAAATGAGCAGTTTTAAAAGCAGAATAATTAATTTCTTAATCAGAAATAATCATATTTTCAGAGGGAAATTTAAGAAAGAAGTAGTTGACTTTAATACATCCATACAGGGTTTTAGAGATAGATGCGAAAAAGGTGCAGCCCGGTTTGGTAAAACACCCAAAGAAATTACGCTTAGAGAACAGATTATTGAAGGAATAAAAGCAGAATGGCATATTCCTGAAAATAAAGATAATAGCAGGATTATTATGTATGTACACGGTGGTGGATATGTTTCGGGCTCGTGCAGCGATCACAGGGGAGTGGTTTCCAAATTTGCAAAAGCTACAGGATACAGCACGCTGATTCATGAATACCGCTTAGCACCTGAACATCCTTTTCCTGCTGGAATGGATGATTCTGTGAAAATATACCAATGGCTCTTAGATTCAGGATATAAAGCTGAAAAAATTATCATAGCAGGCGAATCTGCGGGTGGAGGCTTATGTCTGGCAATATTATTAGCACTTAAAGAAAGAAATATTACTTTACCCAAAGCGGCTGTTGCCATTTCTCCATGGACTGATCTTACTTGTTCAAGTGATTCTTACAAAACCAAAAACAACGTTTCGCCGGCACCAATTAATTCATGGACAGTATTCAGTACTTATTATATTGGCAAAAACAATGCTGCTAATCCGCTGATTTCTCCCTTGTTTGGTGATTTGAAAGGATTACCACCTATTTTTATCAATTCGGCTTTTGATGATGAATTGTTCGAAGATGGCGAAAAATTTTATCAGAAAGCAAAACTTGCCGGAGTTGATATTACTTTCAG
>CAIZXK010000111.1 GCA_903936865.1 uncultured Bacteroidales bacterium
CCATTTATGTTCAACCCTTCTGAAAGAACCATAATATGAACCAACTTTTCCTTATCAAGTTTTGCTGCCAGTTTTTCACCAACATTAAAACTATCCTCCATATTATTTATTCGCTCTTCTGCAATCTCAACAATTGTTTTTTCAAACCAAATTGCAGTACTTATTATCGAATTGATAGATATTTTTTCCTGACATATTTCGCCAGCAGTTGAGCAACCAACCAGTTGAGCTTTAGGATATGCAATTTTTAAATCGTCAATAATCTGTTGTTCTTTCAGTAAATCCTTATTACCAAACAACAAAACCATTTGAGCCAAATTACCAAGTTTATTTTCTGCTTTTTCCCAACCAGTTGATTGAGAATAAATGTTTTGTTCTGTTCTCATCTTTTTTTTTAATTAATTACAGAATATCATAATATATTTTAAGAAACTGCTATAAATATCATTAATAAAAAAGCTGATAAAAATACCAACGGAAATATAATCTATTGGGTTTTATCAACAATTTTTACTTTATCACTTCAACATTATAATCCTTTTTAATAATGATATCAGCGAATTCTTTTAATGAACTAACCATTTTATGTTCCTGCAAAAGAACTTTCATCCTATACTCATTCTGTGGTTCTTTACCTCTTAGTAATTGTGCCTTTCCGGTATCGTGATAAGTAATATCAATAAATATTTTAAGATCGATATTTTCGGTTTTCATCGCATATAAACCATCAATTATCAACATATCAACGTCCTTGAAATCAGTAATCAATGTATCTACTTGTTCGGTAACCAAATCAACACAAGGCATGGTAGATTTGCTTCCGGTTTTAAAATCATTGATGTTCCGATAAATCGTATCCCAATCATACTCATTATAACCTACTACATTTTCTATACCTTTTTCCTGACGGTATGCAGTCCTTTCAAGAGGAAGCGTATTGTAATAATTATCAATATGAATAGGTTTTGCAAAAATGGAATGCTTTCTCAATCCCTTTGCAATTACATGAGCTAGTTCGGTTTTACCTGTTCCTGATTCACCGGAAATAGCAACAGTAAACTTTTCTTTCTTTCGTTTCAGAATTTCCTGAATGATTATTTCTCCGGCAACCCTATGTTTGTCATCTATTAATAATACATCGCCTAACATAATTATTATTTTTAAAGTTCTTATTTATAAATCCTTAATTAGTAATTTAAATTTATCCAATGTCGGGTAATTACTCTTTGTTTCTTATCATTTAAAATAATTTCAACACTATTTAATTCTGATTCTACAAAAAGACTAATTACACCTTCTTCCATTTTACATTTGTAAGTTGAATTTTTGAAATTAAACTCAAATTTAAGACTTTTCCAATGTTTTGGTAAGCTTGGATTAATTTTTACCAAATCGCCTTTCAAATCAATTCCAGCATAAGTTGATAACGTTATCCAAACCGTACCAGCCATTACACCGGTATGAATACCTTCAGCTGTTGTTCCTCCCTGAATATCTGAAAAATCGCTGGTTACAGCATCTCTAAACATATTCCAACCCAATTCCTTTTCATTAATCTGATTTGCCAGGTAAGAATGAACAACTCTACTCAAAGTACTTCCGTGTGAAGTCCTTGCCAAATAATATTGAAGATTTCGGGCTATATAATCCTCTGGTAATTTATAACCAAGTTTATTTATTATTGAAGTAACTTCTTCTGCATTCAGATTATAGAAAAGCATCAAGGTATCAGCTTGTTTTGCAACTTTATATTCATCGGGTGAAAGATTTTCTGCTTTCAGAATTCTGTCCATTCGATAAATATTGCCATATTTCTTTTTGTAACCTTCCCAATCCAATTCTTTTAAATCGAAATAACCATCATATTGTGAAATAATTCCATCTTCAGAAATTACAAGATTCATCTTTTGAGCAATTTTCATCCATGTTGCAATTTCGCTTTCACTGAATTTACATTTTGCACAAAGTATATCTTTATGTTCCTTATTCAATGCATTGAAATAAGCGGCAGTTCTCTCAAACATCCATACAGTCATCACATTACTGTAAGCATTATCCCTTAATCCACCTTCTTTTGCATCAGCATACATTTCATGAAACTCATCCGGTCCCATAACTTTATCAATGGAATACCGTTGTGTCTTTTCATTAAATACCGTTTTACTTTCCCAAAACCTGCAAATATCAATTAGCATTTCAGCACCATAATCTAACATAAATTCATCATCCTGATTGATATGATGATACTGAATTATATTATAGGCAATTGCCAGTGAAACATGACGTTGAAGACAGCTATTATCATCACCCCATTCTCCATTTGCCGGATTTAAATGATATTTCTGGGTTTCTTCCTTTCCCGAACTTCCACTTTGCCATGGAAACATAGCTCCTTTATACCCATTTTCCTTTGCATATTTTCGGGCTTCATCCAACCGGCGATAACGATACATCAGTACTGATTTGGCTATCTCCTTAAAATGAATGAAAAAAACCGGTAATATAAACATTTCGTCCCAGAAAATATGACCTCTATAGGCTTCACCATGCAAACCTCTTGCAGGTATGCTAAAATCCAAGTTTTCGTTGTGAGGTGAAGTAGTTGACAACAAATGATATAAATGTAATCTTATCATCTTCTGTGATAAACGGTCGCCTTCAATTCCGATATCTATTGTTTTCCATAATTTTCGCCATACAATAGCAGAATCAACAATTATCTGATCAAAATCAAATATTCTTGACAATTTATCAAATCCGAACTTTTCAGCTAAAAATAAATCTGTTTCCTTCCATTGCTTAATTATAATAAACTTATGAACCATTAAACATTCATGTTCAACTAACTTATATGAAAATTCGACTCTTGCAATTCCCTTTATCGTTGAATTTACAAAATCAACATTAACAATTTCACCATTCAGAAATGTGCTGAGTTTTGCACTTTCTGTAATTAATATATCTGATTGTGTGGTATTTGCAGCAACAAACAATATATTATCCCGACTCTTTTGTGCTATACAATCCAGATGTTGCTGATTCAAATCGTTATATCTGGCAACTCCGGCATTTAAGTGAGTAGCGGTAAGACTCGTTTCTATAGTAATCACTCCCGAATAATTCATTGGTTCAACCGTATATTCCATTGCAGCCAGATTTTCATCGCTCATACTGGCAAAACGGTAAGAAACCACTTTGGTTATTCTATTTTTATGGTCTTCTACAATCAATTCCCTTCGCAATAATCCCGATCTGAAATCAAGATTTCTCTTTACAGATATTATTTTTGTAGTATTAATATCCATGAATTCATCATTATTTATTTTGAAAGAAAAAGGTAACCAATTAGTAGCATTAACAAAATCTTCATTTTCAATATCTTTTGTTGCCACTTTGGATACTAAGCTATTATAAAGGCCAGCCAAATAAGTTCCCGGATAATTAATCTGATTATCAAATGTTTCTTCCATAGCTCCACGGGTTCCGAAATAGCCATTTCCAACGGTAAGCAATGATTCTCTTGAACGTTCTTTTTTAGTATCGTAATCATAATAAGTCAGCGACCAATTATCCTGCTCCAGACCGTTTTCAAACCAATCAACAATACCTTTAAATCCAATTTCGGCAATATCTTCAACAACGATATCTGCACCATTTGCCAATAATTCCTGTGTATTTTCCTCGCGTGCAATTCCTAAAACCAAACCAAAATTTCCTTTTTTACCAGCCTGAACTCCGGAAATAGCATCTTCAACAATTACAGTTCTATCGTAACTTACTCCCAGATTGTCGGCAGCTGTTGTAAAAATATCGGGTTCGGGTTTGCCTTTCAATCCAATTTCTGCAGAAACTTCACCATCAACACGAGTTTCAAAAAGTTGTATCAACTTTGAAGCAGTAAGAACAACTTTGCAATTTTTGGAAGATGAAGCAACACCAACCTTTATTCCTTTTTCAATTAATTCATGAATCAAACTAACCGTTGAAGGATAAGCTTCTACACCCTCTTTTTCAAGAATTTCATTAAAGAAAAAGTTTTTCCTGTTTCCTAATGCACACACAGTTTCCAGTTTTGGATCATCCTCGGCATCACCAAAAGGAATATTGATATTCCTCGATTGCAAAAACGATTGAACACCCTGATATCGTGGCTTTCCATCTACGTAGGGTAAATAATCGTTTTCGTGTGTAAATTCTATAAAAGATTCATTAAATCTGGATTCCCTCTCTTTAAGATAAGAATCGAACATCGCTTTCCATGCATGGCTGTGCACCAAAGCTGTTTTTGTAATTACACCGTCAAGGTCGAAAATTACTGCATCAAACGGATATATATTTTTCATACAATTTTTTTAATTTAATTTAATCCAATAAGTACCTAAAGCTTCTATTGTTATTGAATTATTTGTTTTTTCAATTATTATTTCCTGTCCTAATAAGTCGGATTTATCTTTTAATACGGATGTATCAAATTGAATTTGTTGTTGTTCATTTTTCAAATTATGAATCATCAATAATTTTTCAGTTTTGTAATTTCTTTCAAACATCAGCATGGAATTGATTTCATTTTTCCCGGTATCAAAAGCAGTTAACCATTTTAAATCTCCTCTGCCAAAGGTTTTGTGCTGGGTTCTGCATAAAATCTGATTTTTCAAAGCTTTATAAACAAAAGATGAATATGAATTTTCATTTTTCAGTTCTTTTTCCAGATTCTCCCAATCTATCCTACCTCGTACCAAAAAGCGGGTATCATCTTTGCCAACTATTTTAATGGTTTCCTTATAATAATCCTCATCATTTAATTTTCCGAATTCATCTCCATAATAAATTATCGGTGTACCGGGCAACGTAAGCATTATTGAAAATGCCAATGCAATTTTTTTAGGATTTCTATCCATAAGTTCAGCTAAACGGGCTGAAATTCCCTGACCTAAACGAAAATTCCATTCTGGTTGTTTGCAAAAAGTTTCGTGAATATATTTTCGATCTTCCTCCGATACATAAGTCAATTCCAAACTTAATTCATCGTGGCATCTTAAAAAAGTAAACCATTGACTGGATTCGGGAATCTGAGGCGTGATATTATTTTCCAATACATTACGGATAGGTTCTTTGCTTTCGGAACCTAAGGCCTTATAAATCTGAGGCATCAATGGAAAATGATAGCCTGCATGGCATTCGTCACCATTGCCAAAATACTTTACCACTTCTTTTGGTTTCTGACACGCTTCGGCCAAAAGCAAGGTGTTTGGTTTTACATAATCGAGTATTAATCTGAAAATCTTAACAATGACATGGGTTTTGGGTAAATTCTCACATTCGGTTCCTTCCTCTTTCCAAAGATAGGGAATGGCATCTGCCCTAAAACCGTCCACCCCTTTTTGTAACCAGAACAGGAAATTATATGCCATTTCAATCAAAACCTTTGGATTGCGATAATTTAAATCGGGTTGGAAATCGAAAAACCGATGGAAAAAATATTCATCACCTTGTTTTTGCCAATTGCTTTCCTCTATTCCATAAAAGATGATGCGTGCATCCTTATATTTTTCGGTATCATTATTCCAGATATAATAATTATGGTAAGGATTATCCTTCGATTTTATGGCTTCCTGAAACCAATGATGTTCTTCAGATGTATGATTGATAGCTATATCAAAAATAACCTTGATGCTTTTTTCTTTCGCTTTGTCTAAAAAAACTTCAAATGCATCTTTGCCATTCACCAAGGTTTCGCCAACCAGATCCCGACGTATTTTCTGATAGTTTTTAATATCAAAACCGGCATCGCGCATTGGCGAATCTAAAATAGGTAAAAGCCATAAACAGCTCACTCCCAGATCTGATAAATAATCGAGTTTTGCAATCAA